>CAYUVJ010000042.1:0-11107 GCA_964447955.1 uncultured Gemmatimonadota bacterium | reverse complement strand
GACGGGCTGGTTCGACCACGGACCGGTGCTCCGGGGTAAGCTGGAAGTCCCGCATCAGGAGTTCGACCCGCTGGGTGGTCTCGAGTTCGGCGAAGCCCATGGCGAATTCGCAGCGGTACCGGAAATGCCGCCGGATGAGTTCCTGTTTGGCTGCTTCTTTGGTGGCCTCGTCATCCAGGATGGCGAATCCCGCCCGGTTGACCCCCATGTCGGTGGGGGACTTGTAGAAGGACTCCCCGCCGGTGATGCGTTCCATGATGCGCTGCAGCAGCGGGAAGGCGTCCACGTCCCGGTTGTAGTTCACCGCCTTCTCCCCATAGGCCTCGAGGTGGAAGGGATCGATGATGTTGAAGTCGAGGATGTCGGCGGTGGCCGCCTCGTAGGCCACGTTGACCGGGTGTTTCAGGGGCAGGTTCCAGATAGGAAAGGTCTCGAACTTGGCATAGCCGGAGCGTTTCTCCCCTCGGCGGTAGTCGTGATAGAGCTGGGAGAGGCAGGTCGCCAGCTTGCCGCTGCCCGGTCCAGGACCGGTCACGACCACCAGCGGCTTGTCCGAGAGGATGTACGGGTTGGCCCCGTATCCTTCGTCGCTCACGATCAGGTCGATGTCGGTCGGATAGCCCTTGGTGTAGGAATGGGTGTAAACCGCGATCCCGCGCCGTTCCAGCTTGTTCTTGAAGATCTGGGCCGCCGGCTGTCCCTCGAAGCGGGTGATGACCACTCCCAGCACATCGATCCCGTACTGACGCAGGTCGTCGATGAGCTTGAGGGCGTCGGACTCGTAGGTGATGCCGAAGTCCCCCCGGATCTTCTTCTGTTCGATGTCGCCGGCGTAGATACAGAGCAGCAAGTCCAGCTTGTCCCGCAGATGCTGCAGCAGGCGGATCTTGATGTTGGGGTCATAGCCCGGCAGGACGCGGGCGGCATGGTAGTCGAAGAGGAGTTTGCCGCCGAACTCGAGATAGAGCCGGCCGTTGAAGCGCTCCAGCCGACCGAGGATCTCACGCGATTGTTCCTGGATATACTGTTCGTTGTCGAACGCGCAGTGGCCGGTCATGGCGTCCCTTGTCCAGGAGTGGCTCCCTTCATGGCTGTCGGTGAAGGACTCTAGCGGGGAATGGCCGATGAGGGAAGCAGGATAGCTGCCGTCGGATTCCGTATGGTTGGAAGCACTTCAGCCGTCTTCGGTCACCAGCCCCCGCCTGCAGGTATTCCCATCCCTTGCCGAATATTTCCCGTCGCCGTGCGGACAAGTGCGGCTATACCGCCCGGGGCAGAGCGTGGCCGCACCGATCGAATCCGTCAAACCACTTATGGTCCAACCGGTTAGGCCGGACGGGCTGTCCGGGCAACCGGCGTGGGACGATGGCACGGACCTTGCGTTGCTGAGGGAGTTGGGGGATGACGGAACGCGGCGGCCATCCGCTGCCTCACTGGAGGAACCATGTCATGAGAAGAACCCTATCCCTGGCCTTCATGATCCTGATGGTCACTGCCTGTTCGGAGACACCGACCGGGTCGAGCTTGCCCTATGTGGCACCTGACGATGTGCTCGCCCTTCAGGTCGGACCGGATGTATCCGAAATCGTCCATGCGACATCGGGCACCGACGTATCCGGCCTGGTGACCGATGCCTGGTCGAAGCAGCAGTCGATCGATCTCGTGACCGAACTCGATGAGGCGATCTCCCGGATACTCCAGGACAATCCCATGGAGATCCGAATCTCCCAGTCATGGATGATGCCGGTCTTCACCGGACTCACCAGGAACAGCGCGGTGAGCATCCCTGAAAACCAGATCTTCGCCATCGAACTACAGAGTCGGCTGGTCACACTCGATCGCTTGTACACCTTCATCCAGGACCCCGATATCGTCTGGTCACAGACCATGCCCCTGCTCCAGCCCGATGGGAGCACCTCCACGGTCGAGTTGACTCTCTGTGACTCGGTACTGTTCCGGGTGATCAATCACTGAGGTAGGGACGGACCGAGACTCGAAGGTTAGCGGGCGGTCGGTGTCACCGACCGCCCTCGGCCACGCGTTCAGGGCACTCGTCCTCGCGACGGGTCGGTTTGTCCCGTCGCTCCTATTCTTCCCGCAGCGCTTCGACCGGCTGGATGCTGGAGGCCCTCCGGGCCGGCACCAGACTGGCCAGCAGGGTCAGGGCAGGCAGCAGGAACGAGAGTGGGTCGAGCGGACTGAGCCCGAACAGTTCGGACCGCATCGCGGCCCCGGCGCCGAGGGCCAGCAGGGCGCCGGTCACCAGACCCGGGACCGCAAGTCGGACGGCATCCTCGAAGACGGTCCGCAGTACCCGTTCCCGGGTCGCCCCCATCGTCATCCTTATGCCGATCTCACGGGTCCGGTTGGTGATCGCGAAAGCCACCACCCCGTAGACCCCGATGGCCGAGAGCAGGAGGGCCAGCAGACCGAACCCGCCGGCGGCCCGGGCCATGTCGCGCTGTCCCTGAGTGCTCCGGGCCACCAGGGACTCGGAGGTCTCCACCGAGGGGATGGGCAGACCGGGCTCCACCTCCAGGATGGCCGTCTGGACCGGCCGGACCAGCTCGACGGCCTCTCCCTCGCCCCGGACCAGGAGCACCACCCGCGGCCGCATGTACACCTGCCGCAGGGAGAGATAGATCTGCGGCCAGTCCTCGGTGGCCCGGCTGGACGCCACGTCCCGCACCACCCCGACGACGGTGAACACCCTTTCCTCGGTCCGGCTGCTGCTCATCTGCAGCCCCTGTCCCAACGCCTCCTCCCCGGGCCAGAGCCGTGAGGCCAGGGACTCGGTGATCACGACCACCGGTTGGGAAGAGGCATCATCGGTCGCTTCTATGCCCCGGCCGCGCAGGAGCGTCTCACCGGCGGTCGTGAAGAACCCCTCGGTGGCCTGCGTGAACTCCACCTGCACCCTCCCCTGGTCCACCGCTCCGGGAAGAGAGACCGCCGTGAAGTTGCCGACGAGGTCGAGCGGGAGTCCGTCCGCGAGAGCGACCGAGGTCACCCCCGGCCGGGCGGCGATCGCCTCCATCATGCGACCGCTCACCGAAAGTACCTGTTCCAGGGATTCGTAGCCGGCCTGTCCCAGGTCCAGGCGGGCCACCAGCAGACCGCGGGGTTCGAACCCCGGATCCCGCTGGTCGGCCCGACCGACCCCCCGCAGGAGCAGTGTGCCCAACGCCAGCAGGAAGAGGGTGATCCCGGTCTGAGCCGAGGCAGCGAATCGATGGACCCGTCCGACCCGCCGCCCCCCGCCGCCGGTGTCGCTCTTCAGCGACATGACCAGGTCGGCCCGACTGAAGCGCAGGGCCGGCAGCAGACCGACCGCGATCGTGGTCACCACGACCAAAGCCAGTGTGGAGACCAGGATCGAGACCTCGGGGCGGAAGCTCCCTTCCGGGAGGCCGGTCAGGCGGGTGAAGAAGACGGCGCTCGTCCCCCAGAACGCCAGGACGACCCCCAGCAGACCGCCCGCAAGGGAGAAGAGGAAGGATTCGACGAGGAGTTGACGGACCAGACGCCCCCGACCTGCACCCAGGGCCAGACGCACCCCGAACTCCCGCTCCCGGGTGGCGCTCCGGGCCAGGACCATACCGGCCACATTCCCGCAGATGATGAGCAGGATCAGGCCGATCAGGGCGCTCAGGCTCAGGAGGGCGACCCGGTCCATATCGCGGTGCAGAGCCGGGATCGTCCCGAAGGAGAAGGCCCGGGCGGTCCGCTCCTCGTTGGTCTCGGGATATTCCCTGGCCAGACGGGTGAAGACCGTCCCCAGGGCGGCGTCGGCCTCGGTGACCGTGGTGCCCTCGGCCAGTCGTCCCAGCACGAGGAGCCAGGCCGACCCGCGGTCCCGCAGCAGGTCGCTGTCGGTCCTCAGCAGAGGATGCTGGAGCAGCGGGGCCCACAGATCGGTGGGCCGGTGGAGCACATAATGCCCGCCGAATCCCTCCGGACCGATCCCGACCACCGTACAGGCGATCCGGTTCAACTCGATGGTCTGTCCGATGATGCCGGGATCACCGCCGAACCGGTCACGCCACAGGTCGTGGTTCAGGATCACGGCCGGCGGAGCGCCGGGCCGGTCCTCCTCGGAGGGCAGGAACGTCCGTCCCAGAGCAGGTGCCACCCCCAGCACCTCGAAGTACTCGGCCGAGACGTAGTTCACCTGCACGAACGAGCTGTTCCCGTCGGTGGTCAGGACCCCCTCCCGCTCTTTCCAGCCGGCCAGGGCGGAGAAGGGAGTACCGGCCGACCGCAGGTCGGCGAAGTCGGGATAGGTCCATTCCTGCATCCGCCCGCCCGGGCGGTCGACGAGCAGTTCCACCACCCGGTCGGCCCCGACCACCCCAGGTACCTCCCGCAGCCAGGTCGCCCGAAGCATCGAGTAGAGGACCGCATTGACGCCGATCCCGACGGCCAGGGAGAGGACGGCCACCACCGTGAACCCGGGATGATGGCGCAGCGTGCGCAGCCCGAACCGGACATCCCCCAGGAATTCCTCCCCGGGTCGCCAGCCCTGCTCGGACCGCGCCTGCTCGCGGACCTGCTCGGCTCCCCCCAGCCGGATCCGGGCCTGGCGGGCCGCTTCCTCCCGGGAGAATCCCCGGGCCATTAGTTTCTCGGTGTCCTGCTCCAGGTGGAAGGCGAGTTCCTCATCGAGTTCGGAGAGGTGCCGCGACCGACCGAACAGGGTATGGAAGCGGAATCTGAGCACACGCAGCCAGCGCACGGCTCAGCCCTCCAGCGCAGGGCTCAGGATGCGGTTCACCGCCTCGGAGGTCCGTTCCCAGCTCTTCATTTCACGCTCCAGCTGGGTCCGGCCGGCCGGGGTCAGTTCGTAGTAGCGGGCCCGCCGGTTGCTCTCGGTCCGCCGCCACTCGGCCCGCAGCCAGCCGGCCCGCAGGAGCCGCTGCAGGGCCGGATAGAGCGAGCCCTGGTTGACCTCGAAGACCTCCCCGGAGAGCTGGAGGATGCGTTCGGCGATAGCATAGCCGTGTTTCGCCTCGTCCTGCAGGACCCTGAGGATGAGCATGTCGAGGGTGCCCTGCAGCAGATCGGAACGGGGAAGAGTCATCAGCGACCTCGTCCAGGTGAGGAGTCCACCGGGCAGTAAGTTCCACTAGATAGTCTAGTAGACGAGACGAGGTCCGGCCCGGAAAGGTTGCAGGAGATCCACCGATTCTGTCCGGGTGGTTGGGATCCCTGATCTTGCCGATGACATCCGTCCCGCTAGTGAAGGACGGTGAAGGAATCCAGGACCACACCATCGGTGTCGGTGACCGTGACCTGCAGGCCGTCGGGTGAGACCTCCACCCGGGTCACCGCGTGGGTAGGCCCGATGAGCAGGGTGTAGTCGTTCTCGCCCGGGATCGGGTCGATCCGACCCAGACGATGGGTGTGCCCTGAGAGCCAGAGGTCGATCCCCGCGCCCAACGCCGGGGTCTCGAAGCGTTCCCGCACCCGCTCGGCCCAATAGGCGTCGGAGCCCCGCGGCGGGATGTGGGAGATGATGATGCGGAAACGGGCGTTCCGAGCCTCCTCGCTCCGCAGGTCCCCGGCCAGCCAGCCCGATTCTTCCTCCAGGTAGCGGTCGAAATCGACCAGCCCGTTGTAGTACTCGTGCCCGTCCACCTTGTCCTCGCCCGAATCCAGTACGATGAAGTGGACACCACCGTGATCGAAGGAGAAATAGTTGCGACCGTCTAACGGAGGGAGGAAGTCGGGCAGATTCCGCGCGTACCGGCCCCGGGTCTCGTGGTTCCCCCGGGCGAAGACGAACGGCATCCGGGTGGCGAACCCCTCGATCGCGGCGTCCAGGAAGCCGGTGAACACCTGGTCCGGCCGCATGAAGTCATCGATCATGTCGCCGTTGAAGACCGCCAGGTCGACGCCCTGCCAGGCCTGGCTCCCGATCATCCCGGCCAGTTCCCCGGCCCGATTGTGGATGTCGGAGACCATGACGAACGAGAAGCGGTCCTTCGCCGGATCGAGGGTGGTGAACTCGAACGGTCCGCTCACGATCGAGTCGCCCCAGGCTACGATGTGCTGGCGCTCATAGCCCAGGAAGGTCTTCGAGACCACCCGGTAGCGGTAGGTCGTTCCCGGCTCCAGCCCGGTCACCCGGATGATGTGACTGGTCCGGTCGTTGTCGATGAGGCCGTGCCGGCTGTTGACGGCTACCCGGTCGAAGCGGTCCCCGCGACCATATTCGATCCGGGAGACGGCCACCCGGTCGGTGTGCCAGACGACCGTCATCGCGGTCGACGAGGGGAGCTGCAGATAGGGGCCGTGGGCGATGACCGGGGCGCTGGTGTCGGGTCGGACGGCGACCGGCTGCTGGACCGGGGACGGGACCTCAGCCGCCCCGGCTTCCACCGACCCGCTCGTTGTGCCGATACCGGCGACCGTCAGCCCCGCCAGCCCGAGTGCAAACAGATACGATCCCCTCATCCGGTGGTTCCTTTCCGAGTGGCGCGGCGGTCATCTTCCCGTATTGCACGATGCTACGGACTGTCCCGGCCGATATGATAACATTGGATCAGCCATCGGCTAATAGTCCTATATCCGACCGGAGCGGACTCATGAGATACATTCGGATTTCCATGTTGAGCCTGGTCCTCCTGCTCGTCGGCACGTCGTTCACCCTCGTCCCCCTCGGGGCCCAGGTCGCCACCGACCCGGTCTTCCCCGGCGAGACCTGGGAGCACGTCGGACGGCGGGACCTGGAAGCCTACGGCTGGTCGTCCGAAGCGCTGCGGCGAGCGACGGCTTTCATCCGGGACGAGTCCAACACCACCGGCCTGGTGGTGGTCGACCGTGGGCGGGTGGTCTTTCAATACGGGGACATCGAGGAGCTCTCCTATGTGGCCTCGGTGCGCAAGAGCATCCTCTCCATGCTGTACGGTTACTGGGTGCAGAACGGGGTCATCGACCTGGAGACCACGCTCGAGAAGCTGGGCTTCGACGACATCGGCGGGCTCCTGCCCATCGAGAAGCAGGCCACCATCCACCATCTCATCACCGCCCGCTCGGGCGTCTACCATCCCGCTTCCTACTCGGGCGACGACCTGCAGCAGGCCCCCCCGCGGGGCTCGCAACAGCCCGGCACCTACATGCTCTACAGTAACTGGGACTTCAACGCCGCCGGCGCCGTCTTCGAGCAGGTGACCGGACGGGACATCTACGACGAGCTCCAGGCCCAGTTGGCCATCCCCCTGCAGTTCGAGGACTGGGACCGCAGTATCCAGCAGAAAGCCGGCAACCTGACCGTCTCCCGGTATCCGGCCTACCCGATCTGGATCTCCACTCGGGACATGGCCCGGATCGGCCACCTCATGCTCCACGAAGGCAACTGGGCCGGGGAACAGGTCATCCCCCGGGACTGGGCCCGCCGGATCGTCAGCGTGGTGACCCCGCTGGAAGAGATGAACCCGGTCGGCCGCCGGGATGGCTATCTGGGCTACGGCTACATGTGGTGGGTCCTGGACGGTCCCCGGGCTGTGGGCCCCTTCGAGGGCGCCTACACCGCCCGCGGAGCCTGGGGGCAGTGGATCGCGGTCTTCCCCCGCCTGGACCTGGTGGTCGCCCACAAGACCAACAACGTCTACGGCCGCGAGACGAGCTGGGCGTCCTTCGAGCGGATCCTCGAGCTGCTGTTCGAGGCGAAAGGGGTGGAACCCGCCGGTCCCTATCCCTGGCGGTGACCCGACCGGCACGCACCTCATCGAAAAAATCGGACGAGAGCCAGTAGATACTCCCTAGGAATGCGCTTCCCTGGGGAGCCGGGACCGAACCGACCCATATACCTCGCGCGCGAGTTGGAGCGCTTCCTCTGCTTCTCCCTGCGGGGGCTCCTCGAGTTCCCCGGGATAGCGGTACACCCACACAAACGGTGTCAGCATCTCGGCTTTACGGGCGACGGATTCCAACGATCCATCCTGCCTGGTAACGGCTTCTCCGAGTTCGCGCAGGTCGTGCGTCCTACGGACCGGCAGGTCGTGCCAGAAGAGGAACGCCTTCCAGGCCTTCTCGACGGCCTGCTGGCAATGGAAGAGCGCGATGTCGGGTCGAGCCCGGGGAGCAGATATGAGGATGCCGGCTGCTTCGAGGTCAGCCTGCGCGCGATCCAACCACGCGCGGCACTCGGCAACCCGTTGGGGATCAAGCGGCATACAGCAGCCTCCCCTCACGGGCTACTGTCGCGGGGAACGACGCTTTGAGGTGCAGGCGGGCTTCAAACGTGGCCCGGTCCCACACCAGCACATCTACCGCAGCGGGGATGCCCCGTAGCGCTCCATAACCGCGCTGAGAGAGGCGGTAGGAAGGCTCGGTCAGTTCCTCCACCAGCACGAGGATGTCGTAGTCGCTGTGCTCGTCCGAATCACCGCGCGCCCTCGATCCGATCAGGTATATCCGGGCCGGCTGCAGGGACTCGACGAGCCGGTCGACGATCTCGGCGAGTCTCGCATCCCGGTCCTGCATCTCGTCAGCGGTCTCTGTCGTACCGCTGTAGGTCTCACGCCCGCGCGCCGGTTCCGCCACGTGGGAAGCTCCTTCAGAGCCGGATCGCACCCAGGCATCGACCTCGGAGATCTTGAACTTCCAGAACTTGCCGATCCGATGGGCCGGCAGGTCCTTCCGGTCGATCCATCGGTAGATAGTCTCCCGGACCACACCCAGGTGTTCCGCCACCTCATCGACCGAGTACCAGCGATCGCTCATCAGGCACCCACCCCCATCGTCCTGCCTACAATAATCATACAAAATAGTCTAGTATCATTCATAGTAGGAGAAACACAGGAAAGCGTCAAGCCGCCGGTCCCTTTCCCTGGCGGTGACCGGTCCGATTCTCACCTCATCGATGATATCGGTCGAGATCCATACGAGGCTGTCTCCTCAACCCTCTCCAGTTCAGAGATATCGAGGGCCGCCACTCCCGTTCTCGTGGTCGTGACCAGCGTCTGTCCACACACACAGGCACCCAGTGTCTCCTGAGATGCCAACAACCTGGACCGGAACACAGGATGGCGAGGATCGGCGATATCGAACACGACGATGCCGTCGATAGTGGTCGAACAGTTGGACGTTGTACACGTCGCCACCGTCCGAGAATCGACCGACGATCTCGGGTCGGCGGATGTCCGAGATGTCGATGACGGCGAATCCGGACGCCCCACCTGCGTACACGAACGAGCCGTCCACCGTGACGCAGAACCAGGGCCGTCCATCCCCCGTCGCACTCACCGGCTCGGGGTCGATCGGATCGCTCATGTCGTAGATGCTCAGACCGGTGTTCGTCGTCGTGAACAGGTGGGTCTCCGTGATCGCCAGTCCGTAGGCGATGCCCGTATCGAATCCCCCTGCTTCCAGAGTAGGCAAGTCGACTCGGGAATGGTCTCCGACGGTCAACAGCGTGCAAGGTCCTTCGACTGATGCGGTCTGGATTCTTGTGTACGGTTCCGATCGGGTAGGGTTACATGAATAGGAATGCGCCATCGAACTCCCCGGGTATCCGACGAACGGATGGCCATGTTCCTGGCGTGGACCGGTTCGCCACGACAGCGTAACCGCCGGCCGGTCCGCCGGCGAACGTTGTTCTGACAGGAGCCTTGATCGTGGTCCGAAGATGGGTGCATATCCTCCTGCTGTTCACCGCCTGTTCCTCCCAGGCCGGGACCGATTCGCATACCTTCGCCGTCCGGGAAGAGGAGGGGGTGGCGGTCGCCCGCACCTCGGGGGGGCCGAAGCACCCGGGCGAACTGTTCACCTATGAGCGGGAGCTGGTGCTGGACACCGAGCAGAGCGAGGACGCCCTGCTCTATCGTCCCACCCAGTTCCTGGCCGATGAGACCGGTACGCTGTACATCAACGACACCGGCCTCAGCAGCATCGTGGTCTATGATGCCGAGGGGCGCTACTCCCATCGGATAGGTCGGCCCGGCCGCGGTCCGGGAGAAGCTACCTACTGGCGGGTCGAACGGGTCGGTGACGGTATCCTCCAGGTCTATGGCGAGAAGGAACGGCGCACGACGCGCTTCGCGACCGACGGCACGTTCCAGGAACTGGCCACCCTGCCCCCGAGCGTCGACCTCATCGGTAACACCGACTTCATCCTCCTGCCCGCCGGCCGGCGGCTCATCCTGACCAACACGACCCGGTCGGGTGAGAAGGGGATGTACCAGCGCTGGGGAGCGGTGATCTTCTCCTCGGTCTGGGACACCATCGGGACGGCTCACACGCCCTGGATCCTGTCCACGACCCTGGCGAACGTGACCATGGACAAGAAGTCCGCGGTACCCCTTCCGATCGCGTTCGGACCCCGTCCGAGCGTACGGTATCATCCCGCCCACGGCATCGTGCTCAGCCTCAGCGATCGACCCGAACTGCGCGTATACGACCTCGAGGGACGACTCACCCGGCGGATCCTCGTCGACCGGGACCTCGAGCGGGTGACCGATGCCGACCGGGACCGGTACCGCCAGGCCCTGAGAGAGGGCAGGGATCAGATGGCCGAGAAGGCCAGGGAGATGGTCGACCTGGTGATCGAGCATGGTACCTACGCGGAGCAGAAGGCCAGCTGGGGCACCATGGAGATCGATGCCGAGGGGTACTTCTGGCTCGACCTCGACCTGCTGCCGGAGACCCAGGGCGGCAGGACGCATACCTTCATGGTCCTGAGCCCGGAGGGTGAGTACCTGGGCACCACCGCCCGGCCCTATCGCCCGAGTACCTACCTGGCCCGCGGCCGGATGTACGTCCTGGAAGAGGACCTCGAGACCGGCATGATGCTGCCGACGGTCTACACCATCACCCCGGCCGTCCCCGGACTCCGCTATCCGGACTGAACCACCGCTCCGACACCCACGCCGGCCGGAGTCCCTCCCGACCGGGGATCGTCGTTGAAGACGAGGGAGAGGGAGCGATCTTCCTCGTCGAGCCTCCGTCTGACGATATATCAGTGATCAGCGGATATCGATCGTCACCACGGCATCATGGGCGAGCGGCTTGAGTTTGATATGCAGCACGCCACCCTTTGCCGGGTCGTAGCTCCAGCCCTCGATGCTCCCCTGCAGATCGTCGGTAGCGACGATCTCACGCAGCC
>CAYUVJ010000041.1:0-11194 GCA_964447955.1 uncultured Gemmatimonadota bacterium | reverse complement strand
GCGGCGCTACACCCAGTGACGACACACCCTTTTACACGACCCAGTTACCGATCAGGCTGAATGGCGCGTGCCCGTTGGCCTATTGTATCTACCTTGCGTGGGAAGTGGACTACTGGTGGTACGAAGGAGGGGTGTGGAACTTGACGCCGGTGCAGGTCTACGAGCCGTCCAGCTACACCGTCGAATGGTGGTGGGACGGGAGCATCTCCGATTCCAGCACCCTCTTTGGGCAGACGCTCCCGGCCAGTGCCGAAGGAGAGTACTACTCCTGGTACATGATAGCCGCATATTCCACCGGGATGCTCTGCTACACACCTGACTACTTCTTCCTGCTTCGTACACCGTCGGCCGCGGGTGCCCGCCCCATCGCCGGCAGCCGGATCGGAATCGCCGAGCGCGCCGCGCTCGAGCGCCGGTTGGAGGAGATTCGGTTGGAAAGAGCGGCCTCGGTCCTGGAACGGCTCGGCCGGGTGGCGCCACCATTGCCCCAGTGAGCACCCGAAGGACGGGGCCGCGGCCGTGCAAGAGGTGATCCTCAACCAGATCCTGCCCTGAGCGGCTGCTGGCGTTCTCGTGCCAAGGCCGGGGATTCCGTGTAAAGTGGTCGAGCTGGTTCTGGGGGAATCCCGGGAATAAATTATTTTCTCATCGGTGCAATATATATTTGACAGAGAGCAACATATATCGTACTATATGAAAGAAATATGTGGCACCCGTACCGGGATCGGAACAATGGACCTCCGTATGAAAATGGCCCGCATCGAGCGAGACCTTTCCCAACAGGAGCTGTCGGACCTCGTTGGCGTCACACGGCAGACGATCGGGCTCATTGAGAAGGGGACGTACAACCCTTCCCTGAATCTCTGCCTCCGGATCGCGAAAGCACTGGATAAAACCCTGGACCAACTCTTCTGGGAGGATTCCGATGCCTGAATCCAAGTTCGTTCTGGATGAGCGCAATTTCTCTACCATCCGTACGGTCGGCTTCGTCATGTACCTCATCAACGTGATCGCGCTCGCAGTCATCCTGCTCCACCGGCAGTTCGTACTCCATCAGTCCACCCAGGAGTTCACGGATTTCGCCCTGCTCATGGTTTTCAACGCTGTCTTCTTTCTCGGGGCTATATTTTTCTTCGGCGGATTCTCCTTTCGCCGCTTCCGCCCGCTGATCCTGCTGCTCCTTTATCTTGGTTTCGTGGCAATCGGTATGTGGTTCACGGCGATCAAGTACTTCGTCATCCTCGATGAACCCTTCTCCTGGGCTTTTGCACTGCAGAAGTCGGTCATCATCGTGATCATCTGCGCTGCCTTCGTTCTGGTGTACGCGCTCTTCGCATATCTGGGACATCGCCGAACCGAGAAGGAGCTTGAGGCGTAAGGAGCGGCGGGATGAGCGCGACCGATCAGTACCTGCGGGATGGTGACGCTGTTGACCTTATAGAGGGCAAAGCCGTTGACCATGGGGGAAGCGGGGCTGTTGATCTCTCGGACAGTGAGGCCGTCGAACTCTGCCTGGCAGGTAACACGTCAGCCTTCGAGCCTCTGGTAAAAAGGTACGAACAGCCTGTATTCGGATTCCTCTATGCACTGACCTCGGACGTCGAAGGCTCCCGTGATCTCACCCAGGACACCTTCATCCGGGCCTGGCGGATGCTGTCCCGGTTCGACCCGAACCGCCCTCTCGTGAACTGGCTCTTCGCGATCGCCCGGAACCTGCTGCGGGACAGCTGGCGGTGTTCCCGCAGGACCCCGCGCTCGATCGAGCCCGCGGTGGGTGAGAACATCCTGAATGATCCCGGACCTGCTCCCGACGCCGGGATCGAGAAAGAGGACTGCCGGCGATTGCTCGGCGAAGCTCTGGCGCTGCTGCCGGCACGCGAACGGGAAGTTGTGATTCTGAAAGATATCCAGGAGCGGAGCTACACCGATATCGCACAGATCCTCGGTATCCCTGTGGGCACGGTGGCGAGCCGCGTGTATCATGCCCGCCGCCACCTGATCGAACTGGCATCACTGGCAGCGGCATCGTAGCTCCGGGGCCGAATCCCCCCGCGACGCCTCATTTACGCATCCCAGCGATGACAAGAATTGCTCCCCGGCCCGGATTCCCCTTCTCATTTCCGCGGTGGCCTGGTGAGGACCGGCCTTAGTTCACCAGGGCGTTGAAGACCAGCTTGTAGGTCCCGTGGGTCTGGTGCCGATGCTGAGGTCGGAAACCGATGAGGTAGACCACACCCTCTCCGTGGGGAACCGAGAGCACGGCCGCCTTCTCCGCGATCCATTCCTCCCCCAGCAGCCAGCCGCTCTGGAGTATGTCCCGCTCTGGATAGGTGACGATGCGACGGATACCCTCACTGGCAGGGCCGGAGACGGTCTCGTAGACATGACAGCCTCTGCGGAAGAGACCCAGGGCGTCCTCCGGCATCCCGAAGGCGAAGGGATCGTCGTTCTTCACCTTCATTCTCAGGGTGGAGCCGGGGGCCCAGAACTCGTTCACCGATACCCCCTCCACGACGTACCGGACCGGCAGCCCGAACTCTTCGATGGGGAGCGCCCCGGACTCGGAGAAGGTCATGAGGGTCCCGCCGTTGCGCACGAACGCCTCCAGGGCCCTTACCCCCCGGGTGCCGAAACCGGACCGGTAGTCCGGCGGCACGCGGCTGTCGTCCCGAGAATACGGTCCGCCAGCCTCGTCCCCAGCCCCCATCATCATGCGCCTGGAGTCCTCCGGGAGGATGATGACGTCCCACTTCTTGTGGAGGTCCCCCGCCAGGATCTGTTCGTCCCGCAGGCTCGTGTAGGGGAACCCGAAGTCCTCCAGCATGAGCCGGGTCCACCCTTCGTCCATGTTCCCGCCCCGGTAGCGTCTGAACATCCCGATGCGCTGACGGCGGATAGGATGGCTGATCCCGGTCACGTCCTCCTCCAGGGGCATGAAGTCCACCCCGGTCTCAGCGGCGATACGCACCGCCTCGGTCTCTGAAACCCCACCGGTGACAACGAAGTCCCCGGTCCTCACGGTGTCGCCGTCCCTGTCCACCCGCCGCATCTCGGCTCCCGCGTCGTAGAGGAGGTTCATGGCGTGGAAGGCGTCGTTGAGCCTCCCGTCCAGCACGTACCCACGGCGGCCCCGTACCACATCTCCATCGGGGTCGATCCACCCGGTCACCTCGGTGAGCCGGAACGCCACCGGGGTTTCCACCGGGTCCACCCGGACGCCCATGAACTCGGCGAAGTTGTCGGTAGCCAGGTCGTAGGGAGACATGGGCGTCCCGTCCCGGTTCCGGGTGAAGGTGTTGTCTGGATAGAAGGTCCGTCCGAGAACCCACCGGATGAGCCCCCGCTTGGGCTGAGCCATGGAGACCACGTAGGTGCCGGCCCCGTACACCCGCCCCTCATGGACGAATTCGGCCGGTGCCTGCTCCACCGTCACTCCCTGTCCCAGGAGTTTGTTCACCAGCTTGTTCATGGTGAGGGGGTCATGCTGCGAGGCCGGGATCACGTAGGCCTTCACCTCCCCCTCCAGCCCGCGCCGGGTCTGCCGGCTCGCTTTGTTATAGGCGTTCCTCAACAGGGTCTCCCGGTGCCGGGAGGCCAGCTCCAGCGGGGAGAGGGAGGCGACCTTCTGGAGCTCCACGACGTCCCGCACATGCCACCATCCCCCCGGCCATGGGTTGGGGAAGGTCACCTGGGCCTCGTACTCCGGGAAGCCCCGGCCACCGTGGAGCTGGTCGGGCTGGATGTAGATGGGTGTGGCCAGCCGCGTGCTGGCCCCCTCGGTGAGCATCCCGGCGATGTTATGGAAAGGAGTGATCCAGTGGAAGCCGAAGTGTCCCCATCCCGAGTAGATCGCGCCCCCGATCGCCCCGGCGAGACCGGCCTGGTCCATCTTGTATCCCATGAAGCCCCCCCACCAGTCCATCTCCCGCCAGACCAGGGGGTCCGCCTCGGGACGGATCGGCTCGGCATAGGGGGGGATAGCCATCCGGGCCGTGGTGGAGCCCATCTGGTGGTGGTCGATGTAGCCCTGGGGGACCCACTCCCGGAAGATGATCCGGGCCCCATACTCCGACTCCACCGTGTTGGTCATGAAGGCGTCACGGTTATTGTCGTGGCCGATGTAGGGGTGGTAGAGGACCGGGAGGCTGGCTCCCTCGTATTCGGTCCCCACCCACCGCTCGTACCACTCGGTGATCATGATCTCCCCGTCGGGGTTCAGGCAGGGGATCATGATGGCCACCGTGTTCTCCAGGATCCCACGCATGACCTCATCCTCCCGGGTGGCCATCTCCCAGGTGACCTCGGCGATGGTCTGGCTGGCCGCCACCTCCGAGGAATGGAGTCCGTAGCTCTGGACGAAGACCACCTTGCCGTTCCGGACGGCCTCCTCGATCTCCGCCTCCGAGTGTCCCCGAGGGTCCTGGAGGACCGCGTTCATCCGCTTCAGCTCCTCCAGGTTCCCCAGGTTCTCGGGGGACGATATGAAGAGCACGATGAAGCGGTTCCCCAGCGTGCTGGGCCCCATGTCCCGTACCAGTACCCGGTCGCTCTGCTCACCGATGAGGTCGTAGTACCGCAGCAGGTCATCCCAGTGAGCCAGCTTCCGGTCTGCTCCCATACGGTAACCGAAAAACTCCTCGGGAGACGGGACCTGCTGGGCGGCGGTCCATGTCGATGTGCCCAGCACGGAGGTGAGCAGGAGAACGGGAAGGAGTACAGAGCGGATGAGGCGACGCGGTTCCATGGGATCCTCCGTAGGTTCGCTGGCTGCGTGACCTCCCCAGCCTAGTCGGGATGGTGAAAGGACGACAAGTGGACCCGCACCATCATCCCGGCCACCTCTTCCCGTGTGTCAAACAGTTGCCAGGCCTTGTTCCGGTAAGGAATCGGACACAGTGGCTTGCACTTGGGCGAAGAGGTGGGATAATGGTTTGGCACAGACGGCCTGGTGAGGCCGACGCCGCAGTCCTGTAGCCCGTATGCATCCGCGGCCGGAGACTTCTACGACGAAGGTGGAACAGACATGAGTAACGCCACTCCCTACCGACACCGCCATCACCTCTGCACACTCCTCCTGCCGTTCCTGCTGATCGGGTTCGCCCCTGAGACCGGGGCGCAGATCCCATCGCCCGAGCAGTTCTTTGGAGTGAAACCGGGCACCGGCGGCGTGCTGATCACCTGGGACAGGCTGGTTGACTACTACCGCGCCGTCGGCGAAGCCAGCCCGCGTGTCGACTTCCGGGTAGTTGGAAAGGCCACCGAGGGTGCTCCCTTCGTGAGACTGCTCGTTTCCAGCGAGGAGAACATCGCCCGCGCCGAGGAATTGCGGCAGATACAGCTCAAACTGGCCGATCCGCGCACCTGGGAGAGCGATGAGGAGGTGGCGCGGCTTGTCGATGAGGGACGGGTGGTCGTGATGCACAACGCGGCCATCCACGCCACGGAGGTAGGAACCCACCAAGCCGTACCGCTGCTGCTCTTCGAGCTGGCCACCAGCAACACCGCCGAGGTGGAACGCATCCTCAACGAGGCGATCATCGTCATGGTTCCCAGCCACAACCCGGATGGGACGGTCAAAGTGACCGAATGGTGGAACGCCCATGAGGGTCGACCCTGGCGCACCAGGCTGCCCTACCTCTACCAGAAGTATACCGGACACGACAACAACCGGGACTGGTACACCTTCTTCCAGCAGGAGTCGCGGCTGACCCTCGAAGTGCACAACGCCTGGCACCCGCAGGTGGTGATCGACCAGCACCAGATGGGGTCGGGGGGAGCCAGGATATTCGTGCCCCCCTATGAGGATCCGGTAGAGCCGAACGTCGATCCGGTGCTTCTAGCTTGGTTGGGGAGTGTGGGCCCCTTCGTGGGGGCCTATTTCACCGCCAGGGACCTGACCGGGGTGGAGTGGGGCGTGCGATACGACGCCTGGACCCCCGCCAGAGCCTACCACCATTATAAGGGAGGCATCAGGGTACTGACCGAAGTGGCCAGCGTGGACTGGGCCGATCCCGTCACCATCCCCTCCGACCGGCTGAGTGAGAGGTACACCTCCATGCACTGGAACTTCCCCGATCCGTGGCTGGGGGGTGCGTGGACCTTCGAGGAAGTCGTCGATTACAGCTACCAGTCGGCCAAGGCGATCTCGCTGTTCGCAGCCAACAACAGGCGGCAGCTGCTGGAGGGTTTCGTCTCCTATCACAAACGCAGCATGGCGTACGATGACAGCCCGAGGGCGTTCGTCATTCCGTCGGACCAGGAGAACCTCTACGAGGTGGGAGAGCTGCTCGATATCCTCAACCGAGCCGAGGTGGAGATCCGGATCGCCCGTTCTGAGTTCACCGCAGACGGCAGAAGCTACGGCAGCTCCTCCTACCTGATCGATCTGCGCCAGCCCTACGGCCGGTTCGCCAAGGCGGTACTGGAGAGGCAGACCTACCCCGACCTGCGCCTCTATGAGGGAGGTCCGCCCGACCCTCCCTACGACGTGACCGGCCACACCCTGCCTCTGTTCATGGGTGTAGAGGTCGTGCCTGTAGACGCCTGGGAAGGGGGGCGCTTCACCGATATCTGGACAGCTCCAGAAGCGGGCACCCGACCGGAAGGTGGGGTGGCAGACGCCGGTGGGAGATGGCTGGCGATGTCGGGGGCCAACACGGGCTCGATCATAGCCGCCAACCGGCTTCGCGCCCGGGGCGTACCGGTCTACTGGACCACCCGGTCCTTCGAACACAGGGATACCATCTTTCCGGCCGGTACGATGCTGGTACGCAACAACCGTTCGGGGCGCAGCGCTCTGGCCCCGATGGCCGAAGAACTCTCGGTATCCGCGGTGCCGGTGGATCCCAGCCCCGCGCTGGCTGAAGAGGAAATGATCGCCATGGGAGGGGGCCGCGTAGGCCTGGTGCAGTCGTGGTTCGCCTCCATGGAAGCGGGCTGGACCCACTGGGTGCTGGAACACTACGACTGCAACTACACGATCGTGCGTCCGACCGACCTGGCCGACGGCCGGATCCTCGACGAGCTGGATGCCATCATCATTCCCGGGGAGAACGAACGATCGGTCGTAAGAGGCCACTCAGAGGGTGATATGCCCCCCGAATACACCGGCGGCGCGGGAGAGGAAGGTCTTCAGAACCTGCGGGACTTCGTGGATAGAGGGGGGGCGGTGATCGCCTGGGGAGCGGGAGTAAGCTGGGTGGCTGAGGCCTTCGGTATCACGTACAGCGATGCCCTGCAGGGGCTGCCGTCGGAACAATACTCAATTCCCGGTTCCATACTACGGGGCCGTTTCGACACGACGCTGCCCGTCAATTTCGGGATCGGAACCGAGGACGCCCTCTGGTTCCGCCGTGACTCCGCACTGCTCTTCGAAGATCCGGCCGTGGTCACACTGGTGCGCTACGGCAGCCACGACCTGCTCATGAGCGGATATGCTCTGGGCGGCCAGTACCTGCAGGACAAGGTGGCCGCCGGAGGCGCGGTGCGCGGCCGGGGCGCCGTCCTGCTGTTCGGTTTCACTCCCCAGTACAGAGCCCAGAGCAGGAACACCATGAAGATGATCTTCAACACGATCCTGGGGGCCGGGAATCCGATGGGGGCAGCCAGACTGCTGAGGGAGAGGCCGTAAGTTCCGGGGTGGATCAACCGGCTCCGATCGAGCTGTTGACTGCTGCACACGGGTGCTGGTCCATCTCGACGTGGTCGGCCCCGGAGACCTCAACATCTGGACCGGCGATTCCCTTCATCGCGAATCATGCTGTTCCTCATTTACGGGAACAGTTCCCGGGCGAATGTCCGCAGGTACTCGCGCCAGTTGAGCCAGGTGTGCGCGCCCTCCGTCTCGTGGTATTCCACCTCGAAACCGTGCTCCCGGAGCATCGCCACGGTGCTGCGCGAGGTCTCCAGAAGGAAGTCGTCCTGGCCGGTCGCGAACCAGACCAGCCGCAGGCCCCGCCGTGCCCGGGTATCGTCCTGTTCTGCGGCGTGCCGTTCCTCCCAACTCGGACCGGTCGCTGCCGCTCCCCGGCGCCCCCCGGTGAACGCCCCGATCAGCCCGGAGCTGAAGACGCCGACGTAGCCGAACGCCCTCAGGTCGGCGAAGGCGATGTTGAGCGTCTGACTGCCGCCCATGGAGAGTCCGGCGATCGCCCGGCGGCGCTGGTCCCGGTAGACCCGGTAGTTGGCTTCGACGAACGGCATCACGTCGTTCCGGAAGTCCTGCTCGAAGGCGTCCGGGGGCAGAAGAGCCTGAGTTCCCCGTGACGGGGCTCCGGCCCGGGGGAGGCTCTCCCAGGACCGGATGTGACCGGAGGGCATCACCACCACCATGGGGCGGACCTCTCGGGCGGCGATCAGGTTGTCCAGGATGATCCCGGCCCGGCCGACGGTGCTCCAGGCATCGTCGCAGTCGCCGGCGCCGTGAAGCAGGTAGAAGACCGGGTAACGGCCCCGTCCCCCCTCATAACCGGGCGGGGTGTAGACGTGCAGGCGCCGGAAGGTGCCCAGAGTCTCCGAGAAGTAGGTGACCTCCGCCACCGTGCCGTGAGGCACGTCCCGCAGGTCCATGGACTCGGAGCCGGGAACGTATACCAGGCTCCAGACGTTGTTGTTCGACTCGCTCACCGTCGGGTTCCGGGGATCGACGGCGGGGACACCGTCCACGTCGAAGTAGTACCGGTAGGCCCCCGGCCCGAG
Source organism: uncultured Gemmatimonadota bacterium (assembly GCA_964447955.1). Taxonomy (GTDB): domain Bacteria; phylum Blakebacterota; class Blakebacteria; order Blakebacterales; family CAYUVJ01; genus CAYUVJ01. The sequence goes on along the minus strand of CAYUVJ010000041.1, from coordinate 2,497 downwards.
GGGGCCGAGGGTGACCTCCCAGACGTCCTCTTCACCGCGGACCATCGGAGTCCCCCGACCGTTGCCGGGGATGTCGCTCCCGACCAGCCGGACCTCCGTGGCCCGGGGGGCCCGGATCCGGAAGGCCACCTGCCGGTCGCCCCGGACCTCGGGGGAGACCACGGGTGGAGGCTGCGAACCACGAGAGATCCGGGCCTGTGCGACCGGCCATGAGGGAGGAGCGACCCCCGGACGGGCGTCGGTCAGAGTCGTCATGAAGAGGACCAGGGCGTCCTCTTCCTCGTCGGTCAGCCCCAGGTCACCGATCTCGTCCCGGTTGAGGTTCTCGACGACCTCCGGAGCGGGCCAGTCGGTGCCGGCCACGTCCCGGGTGTTGTAGAAGTGGGTGAGCGTCTTGAGGTCCTTGAAGTAGCCGTTGTGGGTGAAGGTCTTGACGAAACCGGCGGCCGGTCGCGCATCCACGTTGCGGAGGGTCGGGACCTTGTGCTTGCCGAGGTTCTCGGCGGCATAGGGGCGGAAGCGCTCCACCTCCTCGAGGAATCCTCCCAGCCCCGGGTCCACCCAGTCGGCCCCCTCCGGATTGAACTCCCGGCTCTGCCCGAAGAAGGGATTCTCCGGGTTCCGCGGCACGCCCAGGTTGTCGTAAGTGAAGTCGGTGAGGAGGGGCGGGCCCCCGTCGCTGGAGGTGAGCAGGTGGCAGGTCGCACAGAGGGCGGTGGCGTTGAAGAGGGCGAGACCGTGGAGTTCCTGTTCCGACAGCCCCAGTTCCCGGTAGTCCGCCTCGTTCCCCACCTGGATGGCCGCCACATCGAGCCCCCGGGCGGTAGCCGCCCGCCAGAAATCATCGAACTTCGAGTTGAAGGGATTGACCTCGACCGATCGTTCATAGGCGGCTATGGAGCGGGCGATCCGTTCGAAGGTCCCGTCCACATCCCAATCGACGTCGAGTGAACCACGCCCCCAGGCCCGTTCGAAGAGCCGGACGTAGTCCGATTCCCGGACGGCCATGATCAGGCTGCGGGAATCGGGCAGGGCCTGCTCGAGAGGATTGAGGAAGGGCCCCATGGCCTGCTCGGCCAGGGGATCCCCCAGCGAGTCCCCGGTCGCCCGCCCGTCCCAGAACATCCCGCCCACGAACGTCCCCTCTTCGTCCCGGTGGAGGACGGGACTGGTTCCGGCGTAGGCCGAGGTCGGGGGCTTGCGGTTCCCGAACCGGCCGCCCACCGCCCCCTCATAGATCCCGCTGGACCGGTTGACGTGCTCGTCCGGCCCGGTGAACCCGACCAATAACCCATGGCAGGCGGCACAGGACTGGCCGCGAGGCGCGGAGAGGTTGGTATCGAAGAAGAGTCGTTTCCCCAGTTCTTCAATGGGGGTGAGACCGGATCCCTGATCCTTCGAGGAACAGGCCGTCATGACGACCGCTGCGGCCAGCACCATCGCACCGAACACGAACCGGGACCGCTTCATGGCATACCTCCTCGCCGAGGCCGACACCCATGCTGTCGGCTCAGAGCATACCAGCACGGCCGGTGCGCTTGCGACCGCCGCTTTTCGGGAATCGTATCGTTCCCGGTCGCAGGAGAGACCGCAGTCTGGACCCGGCTCCCGATTCCGTCTTTCGGCCGGTCTACTTCCGGCCGAATTCCAGCAATTTCAATCCCATTTCCGCCCAGTTCGAGGCCACGACCCCCCCCTGCACCGACTGGAAAGCCTCAGGGAAGGCGGCCCAGTTCATGGCGACATTGAGCGGGATCAGCCTGGGCACCTCATCGCATAGATAGATCCGGGATTGCGCCCGTACGTTCTGGGCGTATTCGGCCGGCATCTGCGCGATCGCTTCGGGACGCAGAACCGGTTCCAGGAACACGCAGGTGTAGGCACCCGCGGGCACTTCGACCTGCTCGGTCCCTTCACCTTTCGCCCAGTCTGTGACCGGTCCCTGGCTGGCCTGCATCTGGAACATCCCGGCCATCTGATTGACCTGCTCGGCAGGCAGAAGCGGTGCCGGGGTGCGCTCCCCCGCCCGATTCACATACTCTATCTTGAGCAGACGGCCGGCTATCGGATCCACGAGCATATCCACGACCATTCCCCCACTTTCCTCGTGGATCCAGAGGTTGCCCCCTTCCTCACGTGTCACCTCCAGATTGCAGGTCACGTCGGTACCCCCTTGAGATGTCTGGTACTTGATCCAGTCTCCGACCTTCAGACCACTGTCGAACCGGAATCCCGCCAGGGACTGAGCCATGGCGATCATCTCGCGGGGGGCCTCCTCCTGGGCGAGGGTGGGAGGGATTAGACAGGGGAAGATGCCCAAGCCAAGAGAGACTAGAACGACCTGGCTGAGCTGCGTACCTCGCCGCGTTCGTCCACGACGGTGGCAATGGCCTCGACCAGCGCCGAAAAGTTGTCGATCGACTCCGCCAAGCGGTGCAGCTCTATGTGCCGTTCGTCCAGGGCGAACATGGCGCCGCCGTATCCCGGGCCGCAGCCC
>CAYUVJ010000040.1:0-11288 GCA_964447955.1 uncultured Gemmatimonadota bacterium | reverse complement strand
CGCTGGCCGGTTCCCAGGAAGCCAAGACCACCGCCGTCCAGATCTTGTTCGTCTCGGTGGCGGTCATCGGGTTCCAGCCGCTGCTTTCCCGTCTCGAGAACCTGGTCGACCGGTTCTTCATCCGTGACCGGACGGATTACCGCAACATCCTCCAGCAGAGCGTGCGCAACATCCTCGGGATCCTCGATCTCGACTCCCTGGTCCGAGCGGTCTACCAGACCCTCGAGCGGGCCTTCCTGGTGGATGCCGCCGCGGTCGTGCTGCTCGATCAGGAGACGGGCGCCTATCGGTACGTCAGTCGCGGTCCGCCCCCGCTGCGCCAGGGGGAGTGGGAGCTCAAACCCCCGGCCGCATTCCGGGACGAGGAACGGTACGAGGCCGCCGTGGGTGAAGGGGTGGTCGACACCTTCCGGCGTTCCCGCTCCCGTCCGGGAACGGTGGTCTTCCGGCGGGGGGATGCGATCACCGAAGCCCTGCTGCAGGCCAACGGACCGGTCCGTTTCGACCAACTGCTCGCCGATCTGCCCAAGGGGAGCGCCGACCCGGGTACACCGCTGCGCGGACTGCAGGCCGAACTGATCGTCCCCCTCAAACACCGCAACGACCTGGTCGGCATCCTGTCGCTGGGCCGAAAGCTGGCCGACACCGGCTTCAATTCCGAGGAGATCACCCTGCTCAGCGTGCTGGGCAGCCAGGTTGCGGTGGCGTTGGAGAACTCCCGTCTGCACCAGGACCGGCTGGAACAGGAGCGGATCCGCGAGGAACTGGCCGTGGCCCGGGAGATCCAACAGACCCTGCTGCCGCATCGCTTCCCGCGCGGCGGGACCTTCGAAGTGAGTGCCATCAATCTGCCCAGCCGGGAGATCGGGGGGGACTACTACGACTTCATCGTCACTCCCATCGAAGACGACCAGCCGGCCGAACGGGTCTTCATCGTCATCGGTGACGTATCGGGCAAGGGACCGCCGGCCGCGCTGCTGATGGCCAGTCTCCAGGCCACCCTGAGGGCGGTCTACGAGGTTCAGCCGAGCCTGGCGGCCATGGCCGGCAAGGTCAACTCGGTCATGCACCGGACCACCGACATCGAGAAGTTCATCACCCTCTTCATCGCCGAGTTCGAGGTGAGTTCCCGCGAACTCCGCTATGTCAACGCCGGGCACAACTTTCCGATACTCACCAAGTCCTCGGGTGAACAGGTCCTGCTCGAAGAGGGGGGCCTGCTCGTCGGTGTCATGGAGGGGGCCACCTACGAGGAGGGCCGGCTGCGCCTCGAACCGGGTGATGTCCTGACCCTGTACACCGATGGGGTGACCGAGGCTCTGGACCATGAGGATGTGGAGTTCGGAGAGGAGCGGCTGCAGCATGTCCTGCGGGAGCGATCCTATCTGGGTGCACGCGAGATCCGGGACGAGATCTATCGCGAGGTGCTCGCCTTCGCCGGGGACCGTCCCCAGGCGGACGACCTGACCATGGTCGTACTGAAGATCCTCTGATCATCGAGGAGCAGGATGAATCCCCATATCTTCCGAGAATACGACATCCGCGGGATCGCGGAGACCGACCTCACCGACGAGGTAGCCGGTGACGTCGGGCGGGCGTTCGGCACCCTGGTCCGCCGGGCGGGAGGCCGACGGGTGGTCCTGGGCCACGACGTACGGACATCGAGCCCCCGACTCCATGCCCGGGTGACCGAAGGTCTGACGGCCTGCGGGCTGGAGGTCCTCGACCTGGGCTTCCTGGTCACCCCCGGTGTCTACTACGCGGCCGTCCGGCTGGAGGCCGACGGGGCACTGCAGGTCACCGGGTCGCACAATCCGGCCGAGTACAACGGATTCAAGATGACCCTCAAGGAGGGCGTGGTTTACGGCGAACGGATCCAGGAGATGCGTCGGCTGATCGATGCCCGGGACTTCGAGACCGGTGAGGGGAGCGTGCGGCTGGTCCCGATCCTGGACGAGTATCTGGCGGCCATCACCTCCCGGGTCCGGCTCTCCGGCCGGCCCCGTATCGTGCTCGACGCCGGCAACGGCACCGCCGGGCCGGCGGCCGTGCGGCTCTTCGAGGAACTCGGGTGCGAGGTCGACCCGCTCTACTGCGAGCCCGACGGCACCTTCCCCAACCACCTGGCCGACCCGACCGTGCCGGCCTTCATGGAGGACCTGATCCGAAGGGTGTGCGGAACCGGGGCCGACCTGGGCATCGGACTCGACGGGGACGGCGATCGGATCGGTCTGGTGGACGGACAGGGGCGTATGGTATTCGGCGACCAGCTGCTGGCCCTGCTGGCCCGCGACGTGATCGAACGGGTCGGCCCCTCCCTCATCATCTTCGACGTCAAGTGCAGTCAGGGGCTGATCGAGGACATCAAGGCCCATGGCGGCATTCCCCACATGTGGAAGACCGGGCACTCGCTCATCAAGACGGAGATGAAGCGCACCGGCGCGCCGATCGCCGGTGAGATGAGCGGGCACATGTTCTTCACCGAGGGCTGGTTCGGGTTCGACGACGCCCTCTACGCCGGAGCCCGTCTGCTGGGCATCCTGGACCGATGGAAACGCCCCCTGGCCGAGCTCGTCGACTCCATCCCGAGCTATGTCTCGACCCCCGAACTCCGGGTAGGTTGTGCCGACGAGGAGAAGTTCCGGGTGGTCACCGAGGTGACCCGCCGGTTCAAGGAGCGGGAGGACGTGGAAGTGGTGGATATCGACGGGGCCCGGGTCTTGTTCGGGGACGGCTGGGGACTGCTGCGGGCGAGCAACACCCAGCCGGTCCTCGTGCTGCGCTTCGAGGGCCAGGACCAGGCCGCCCTGGAGCGGATCCGCGGGGCTTTCCGCGAGGTCCTGCAGGACTACCCGGCGGTGGCCCTGGACGAACTCGACGCCGGGGGGGCGGGCCACTGACCGGGCCGGCTGCTCCTGCCGCAGGAGCGATCCTTCGATGACCGTTGCCGGAGTGGTCCTGTTTCGGATATAATATCGGTTTCTGGACCTAGTTGCACCTGGATGCACTCCGCCGAGCCGCGTGACACTTGCAGGACTCCCCCGTCCGCGGGGGGCGCGAGGTGATGGTCGTGATGGAAACCGGAATCCGCAGGACCAGGAGAGAGACCGCCGGTCTACCACCGGTCGTGGTCGTCATCGCCCTGCTCGTCCTACTTGTCCTCTCGCCCCAGGAAGGCGTCCGGGCCCAGGCCCCGGCCGCCCAGGCACCCCCCGACACCGCCCGGGGCACCCTGCACGTGGTACACAGCGGGGACACCCTCTGGGACCTCGCGTCCCGCTATCTCAACAATCCCTGGTCGTGGCCGGCCGTCTGGAGACTCAACGAACAGGATGTGGACGATCCCCACTGGATCTTCCCCGGCCAGCGTCTGCTCATCCCGGTCGGCGGCGGGCCTCCGGTGGTGCTCTCCTTCGAGGAGGTCTGGCCCGGACCCCGGACCGAGACCACCCAGGCCGCACAGCAGGCTTCCCGAGTACCCGTGACCGAGCCGCCCGTCGCGACCCCGGCCGGCACCGAGCCGCCCCTGGCCCCGACCGCGGCGACGCCGTCGGGCCAGCTGGTCACGGTCTCCGGGGCCGGGGCGACCAGTGACCGACGCTACCCTCTGGCCTCCCCGGGCGCTGTGCTGGCGGCCGGGTACATCGGGGATCCCTCCGACTGGCCGGAGGGACGCATCCTGGATGCCGAGCGTCCGCAGATGAACCTATCCCTCTACGATCAGGTCTTCCTCGACCTGGGGGAGGACCAGGCGGCTGTCGACGACCTCTTCCTGGTCGTGGAGCCGGGCAGCCGGGTACGGCACCCGGAGTGGGGACACACCCTCGGCCGCCAGATCCGGGTCAAGGGGATCATCCAGGTGGTGGATGTGGAGGGACGCACCAGCCTGGGGAACATCGTCGCCGTCTATGACGCCATGCGGGTGAAGGACCGGATCATCCCGGCCTTCCCGGTCGACTCCCGTCCCTGGGAGTCGTTCGTCCCGGTCCAGAGTGGCCGTGAGGGCTTCGTGGTGGCCCGGGCCAAAGCGGAGGGCAACCTGCATCCCTACGACATGCTGTTCATCGACGGCGGCAGCGAGGAGAACCTGCGCGTCGGGGACCTCTATGTCATCCGCCGCCCCGAGAATGAACGGGGCCGACTGCGCTTCTTCCAGGAAGAACTGGGCCGAGCCGTGGTCATCGCGGTCCAGCCGGCCACGGCCACGGTCATGCTGCTCAGCGTACACGACTCCCAGATCGGGGTCGGGGAGAAGATTCAGCTGATCGGGCGTTCGGTCTTCGTCGAAGAGCCGCCGGGGAGATGACCGCGCTGCGTTGACACCGAGCGGTCCCCCATCTAACTTCCATCCCGTCGCCGGGCGCACGGAGCTGAACCGTCGCCCGGCGTTTTTCGTGTGGTCGACCATCCGAGGCAGGGACCTTTGCCGGCAGCCGTGATCGAATTGAACTCCGCCCAACGGGAGGCCGTGGAGTACCTGGGGAACCCCCTGCTGGTGCTCGCCGGCGCCGGCAGCGGCAAGACCCGGGTCCTGACCGCCAAGATCGCCTTCCTGCTGGAGCGGGTCGGCCTGAGCCCTCATCAGGTCCTGGCGGTCACCTTCACCAACAAGGCCGCCGGGGAGATGATGGAGCGGGTCCGGCGACTCGTCCCGGGGACCGGACGGGGGCTCTTCGCCGGCACTTTCCACAGCTTCTGTGCCCGTCTGCTGCGACGGCATGTCGAGTCGGCCGGTTTCCAACCCGGGTTCTCCATCTTCGACGACGGTGACCAACGGACCCTGCTGCGCCGGATCCTGGCCGACTCGGGTCTGCCCGACCAGACCTTCACTCCCGGGATGGTGGCCGCCCGCATCGGACGGGCCAAGGCCGAACTGGTCTCCCCGGAGCAGACCGACTGGTTCGGGGAGAGCTGGGTGGACGAGGCTGTCGCCGGTCTCTACGCGACCTACCAGCGTCGCCTGCGGGCCCTCAATGCGATGGATTTCGACGACCTCCTGGTGAACGCGGTGCGACTGCTGCAAGAAGACGCCGACCTCCGGGAACATTACAGTGAACGGTTCCACTACGTGCTGGTCGACGAGTACCAGGACACCAACCGACCCCAGTACGAGCTGGTCCGACTGCTGGCGGCCCGCCACCGCGGCCTCTGCGTGGTCGGCGACCCTGATCAGAGCATCTACGCCTGGCGCGGGGCCGACGTCGGCAACATCCTCCGCTTCGAGCAGGATTGGTCCGACACCCGGGTGGTGGTCCTCGACCAGAACTACCGTTCCACCCAGACCATCCTCTCGGCGGCGTCAGGGCTCATCGACCACAACCGGGGTCGGCGTCCGAAGACGCTCTGGAGCGAACTGGGCGATGGCGAACCGGTCCGTGAACTGGTCTTTATCAATGATGAGGAGGAGGCCCGGGGCATCACCCGGATCATCCAGGCCAAACGCAGCCGGGAGGGCCGCCGTCTCGGATCCTTCGTGATCCTCTATCGCACCAACGCCCAGTCGCGGGTGCTCGAGCGGGCGCTGCGGGGCGCCGGGCTGGCCTACACCGTCGTGGGCGGGACCCGGTTCTACGAGCGGGCCGAGATCAAGGACGCCCTGGCATGGCTGCGGACCCTGGTGAACCCGCTCGACACCGTCAGCATGACCCGCGCCCTGGGCAGCCCGAAACGGGGGGTGGGCGAGGTGACGGTCGGCCGGCTGCTGGCCTTCCTGGACACCTGGACCGGGGACCCGCTGGAAGGACTGGCGGCCGCTGCCGGCGAAGTGGGCCGCGCCGGCGGAGGGCTGAGAGGGTTCGCCGAACTGCTCCTGCGCTATCGCGAGCGGGCCGGTGACCGGGACGTCTCGGGGCTGACCCACGACCTGCTGGAGGAGGCCGGCTACTTCGAGATGCTGCGGGCCGAGGGGGGGATCGAGGCCCAGACCCGCCTGGAGAACCTCGAGGAACTCCTGGCGGGGATCGAGGAGTTCGAGACGGAGTGGGGTGAAGAGGCCGACCTGGTCCGATTCCTCGAGGAGGTCAGCCTGCTGACCGACATCGACACCTGGGAGGACCGGGAGGACGTCGTCACCCTGATGACCCTGCACTCCGCCAAGGGACTCGAGTTCCCGATCGTCTTCATCACCGGGATGGAGGAGGGGCTCTTCCCGCTGTTACGGGCCGCGGAGGACCCGGGCATGCTGGAGGAGGAACGGCGTCTGTGCTACGTTGGGATGACCCGGGCCCAGCAGGAGCTCTATCTCAGTCGGGCCCGCCTGCGGCGACGTTGGGGGAGTGTCATGGAGAACCTCCCCAGCCGCTTCCTGGGTGAGGTCCCGGCCGGTCTGCTGCAAACCATCGACCAGCTCGGAGGGGGGCGACCGGCCGCCGGGCTACGCCGGGAGACAGTCCCGAAGGACCGCCGGGAGAACCCCTTCCCCGATTACGAGGACGAGGACCAGGATGCACCGCATACCTTCCGGACCGGGCAGACCGTCGAACACCCCACGCTCGGTCGAGGACGGGTGCTGGAGGTCGCGGGGGGGGGCGAACGTCTTCGGCTCGTGGTAGCTTTCTCCGGGGCGGGGACCAAACAACTCATGGCCAGGTACGCCAGGCTGAAAGTGGTCGACGAGGGATGAACGAGAAGAACGAGCCCCGGGTGCTGTGCGTGATCCCGGCCCGCTGGGCCAGCACGCGTATGCCGGGCAAACCGCTGGCCCTCATCGGGGAGGTCCCGATGGTCGAGTGGGTCGCCCGGGGCGTGAGCGAGGCGCAGCGGGTGGATGAGATCGTCATCGCCACCGACGACGAACGGGTCCGGGACGTGGCCGAGTCCTACGGCCGCAAGGCCGTGATCACCCCGCCCGAACTCCGCTCGGGCACCGACCGGGTGGCCCTGGTCGCCGAACGGCGGGAGTGTGACCTGGTGGTCAATATCCAGGGGGACGAGCCCCTGGTGAAGGGTCCGATGATCGACCAGCTGATCGAGGCCATGATGGCCGATGAGAACACACCGATGGCCACTCTGGCCCACCCGCTGGGAGAAGAGGAGGCGGTCGACCCCAACGCGGTCAAGGTGGTCACCGACCGGCGGGGGAGGGCCCTCTACTTCAGCCGGGCCCGGATCCCGTTCCACCGGCGCCCCTCCCCGCTGGGGTCCGAAACCTACCTGAAACACATCGGCATCTATGCCTACCGCCGGGATTTCCTCCTGCGGTTCGCGGAACTGGCGCCGACCGGACTGGAGGAGGCCGAGGGTCTGGAGCAGCTCCGGGCCCTCGAACACGGCTTCCCGGTCCGTGTCGTTGAGACGTCCTATCGTGTCGTGGGTGTGGACACGCCCGACGACCTGGCCAGGGTCCGGGAGACCCTCACATGATCGACCCCCGAAACACCGTTCGAACTACAGGAGACCGGAGCGATGAGTAATCCCACCCGGCCGCTCAAGTACATCTTCGTCACCGGGGGCGTGGTCTCCTCCCTGGGCAAGGGGGTCGCCTCGGCCGCGCTGGGCAGTCTGCTCAAGGCCCGCGGGCTGAGCGTCACCATCCAGAAGCTGGACCCCTACATCAACGTCGACCCGGGCACGATGAGTCCCTTCCAGCACGGCGAGGTCTTCGTCACCGACGACGGGGCCGAGACCGACCTCGACCTGGGCCACTACGAGCGCTTCCTCGACCTGAACATGACCCACCGCAACAATTCCACCACCGGTCAGGTCTATGAGACGGTCATCCAGAAGGAACGGAGGGGAGACTATCTGGGTGGCACCGTCCAGGTCATCCCCCACATCACCAACGAGATCAAGGACCGGATCCGGGATGTGGTCGGGGACGGCCCCGACATGGACGTGGTCCTCACCGAGATCGGCGGCACGGTCGGCGACATCGAGAGCCTCCCCTTCCTCGAGGCCATCCGGCAGTTCCGTCTGGATGTGGGCCGCCAGAACGTCATCTACATCCATCTCACCCTGATTCCTTACATCCCCTCGGCCGGGGAGTTGAAGACCAAACCGACCCAGCACAGCGTCACCAAGCTGCGCGAGATCGGTATCCAGCCCGATATCCTGCTCTGTCGGACCGCCTATCCTCTGCCCAAGGGTCTGAAGTCGAAGATCAGCCTGTTCTGCAATGTCGATACCGAGGCGGTCATCGAAGCGCGGGACGTGGAGACCATCTACGAGATACCGCTCATCTTCCACGAGCAGGGACTCGACGAGCAGGTCTGCTCCAAACTGGGACTGAACACCGAGCCGCCCCGCCTCGACCGCTGGCGTGAGATCGTCCACCGGATCAAGGAACCGAAGCACGAGGTCACCATCCTGGTAGCGGGGAAGTACACCGACCTGAAGGATTCCTATAAGTCGATCGATGAGGCGTTCATCCACGCCGGGGTGGAGAACGACGCGAAGGTGCTGATCCGTTACATCGAGGCCGACCGGATCGACCCCGGTTCCGCTCCGGGACTCTTCGCCGGCGCTTCGGGTCTGCTGGTCCCCGGCGGCTTTGGGGAACGGGGTATCCCGGGGAAGATCCAGGCCATCCGATACGCCCGTGAGAACGGGGTCCCCTTCTTCGGGATATGCCTCGGTCTGCAGGTGGCCACCATCGAGTTCGCACGTCACGTCTGCGGGCTCGAGGACGCCAACTCGATGGAGTTCGATCTGATGACCCGACATCCGGTCATCAGTCTCATGGCCGACCAGGAGGACGTGGTCGACCTGGGCGGGACGATGCGTCTGGGCGCCTATCCCTGCCGGGTCAAGGAGGGGACGAAGGCCTTCCAGGCCTATGGCGCCCCTTTGATCAGCGAGCGTCACCGTCACCGCTACGAGGTGAACAACCGGTTCCGCCCCGACCTGGCCGAACACGGTATGGTCTTCTCGGGGACCAGCCCGGACGACCGGCTGGTCGAGATGATCGAACTGACCGAACACCCGTGGTACGTGGGCGTCCAGTTCCATCCCGAGTTCAAGACTCGAGCCCAGCGGGCTCATCCGCTCTTCCGCGAGTTCGTAAGGGCCGCACTCTCCTATCAGAGACTGCAGGAGACCGGTCGCCGCAACCAGGCCGCTGCGGCGCACCGTGAGGAGTCGGTGGGTTTCGAGTCCATCCGGTCGGGCGGCCAGGAGGGTTGAGCGGTGGCGGTGGTCGAAGTCGCAGGCATACCGGTGGGTGGGACCGCCCCGCTGGTACTCATCGCCGGTCCCGACGTCGCGGAGTCCCGAGCCCTTCTGCTGGAGACCTGTGAGGCCGTCCTCGAAGTGGTCCGCCCGCTGGGTATCCCCCTGATCTTCAAGTCCTCCTATCTGAAAGCCAACCGTTCCAGCGGAGCCTCCTACGAGGGACCCGGTCTCGACGAGGGTCTGGCCGCCCTGGCCGAGGTCAAGGAGCGCTTCGGTGTCCCCCTGACCACCGACGTGCACGAGACGGTCGAGGTGGCCCCGGTTGCCGCGGTGGTCGACCTGCTCCAGATCCCCGCCTTCCTCTGCCGTCAGACCGCCCTGGTACGGGCCGCCGCCGCCAGCGGGCGGGCGATCAACATCAAGAAGGGACAGTTCCTGGCCCCGACGGGGATCCACGAACTGGTCCGTAAGGCCACCGCCGAAGGGAATCCCAACGTCCTGGTCACCGAGCGGGGGACGACGTTCGGACATGGCGACCTGGTGGTCGACATGAGGGGACTGGCCGAGATGGCCCGTCTGGGTACACCGGTGGTCTTCGACCTCACCCATTCGACCCAGCTCCCCGGGGCGGCCGGCGGGCGGTCCGGAGGACGCCGGGCCTACGCGGCTGTGCTGGCCCGAGCGGCGGTAGGGGCCGGGGTGGCCGGTCTGTTCTGCGAGGTCCATCCCGATCCGGCCCGGGCCCGCTGTGATGCCGACATCCAGGTGACCCCGGCCCAGCTCCGGGGGATCCTGACCCAGGTGCTCGCTCTGGACACCGCCCGTCGGGCCGCGGCCGGGGACGAGGCCCGGGCCCTGCCCACTCCAGGAGAAGAACTGTGAGCGCTGTCAGTGGAACGGGGGACGACCGTCGCCTGGCCGAAATCCAGGTCGTCATCCTGGATGTGGACGGAGTACTGACCGACGGCAAGGTCCTCATCGACGGGCAGGGCAACGAAACACTCCGCTTCGACATCCAGGACGGACTAGGGATGGTGCGCGGCCGGACGGTCGGTCTGCGTTATGCGATCATCACCGGCCGCAACTGCCCGGCGGTGCGGGTGCGGGCCCGCCAACTGGACATCAGTCACATCCAGCAGGGGCAGATGGACAAGATCGCCGCCATCGAACGGGTCATGGTAGACCTGGGTGTGGACGCTGGTGTGGTGGCCTATATGGGTGATGACGTGAACGACCTGCCGGCCATGGCCCGGGTGGGGTTCGTCTGCGCTCCCGCCGACGCCCGTCCCGAGGTCCGCGAGGCCGCGGACCTGGTCACCGGGGCGAAGGGGGGGGACGGGGCGGTGCGTGAGTTCATCGAACGGATCATGGAAGCCAAGGGAGGGCAGGGGAATTGACCGAGCCGGCAGCTGAGAACGAGCGCCCGCGCAAACCCCCGCCGCTCGTGGATGACGAGCAGATCCTGGTGTGGGGTCGTGATGTGCTGCGCCAGGAGGCGCATGGGGTCGAGGTCCTGATCGACCGGATCGGGACCGAGTTCAGCCAGGTCGTCCGGCTCATCCACGAGAGTCCCGGCCGGGTCATCCTGTCCGGGATCGGCAAGTCGGGTCTGGTCGGGCACAAGATCGCGGCCACTCTGACCAGCACCGGTACCCTGGCCGCCTTCATGCACCCGACCGAAGCCCTCCACGGCGATGTGGGCATGATCCGGCGGGGTGACGTTCTTATAGTCATCTCCAAGAGTGGGGAGACGGCGGAACTGGAGGCCCTCATCCCGCTGGTCCGAGTCTTCGATGTGCCGGTGGTGGCCATCACCGCCGACCGGGAGTCCCGGCTGGGCCGGCAGGCCGATCTGGTGCTGGCACTTGGCGCCCTGGAAGAAGCCTGCAACATGGACCTGGTCCCGACCACCAGCACCACAGCCACCCTGGCCCTGGGAGACGCCCTGGCCGTCGCCTTACTCTCCCTGCGGGGGTTCGGTCCGGACGACTACCGGCAGCTGCATCCGGGTGGAGCGATCGGCCGGGCGCTGCTACGGGTCGACGATCTGATGCACACCGGAGAGGACCTCCCCCTGGTCCTCCTCGACGCTCCTTCCCACCAGGTCCTGCTGGAGATGACCAGCAAGCGGCTGGGGGCCACCCTGGTCGTGGACGCGGAAGGCCGGCTGCGCGGGATCA
>CAYUVJ010000039.1:0-11313 GCA_964447955.1 uncultured Gemmatimonadota bacterium | reverse complement strand
CGGGATGGTCAGCGGGGGGCTGGACAGCACCCTGGCCTCCACGCTCATCGCCGGCATGGGGATCGAGGTGTACGGGGTCAACTTCTCCACCGGCTTCTGCCTGACCGACCACCACCGGGCCATGGCCAAGTTCGCCCCCACCCCTCCCGAGGACACCCGCCGCCTGCGCAACGAGGCCCTGCGGGCCGGAGCCGACGTGAAGATCCCGGTCGAGGTGGTCGACATCGCCGAGGAGTACCTCGAGGCGGTGGTGCTGGAGCCCCGCTTCGGCCGTGGCCAGGGGATGAACCCCTGCATCGACTGCCGCATCTTCATGCTTCAGAAGGCCCGGGCCATCATGGAGGAGCGCGGCACCCACTTCGTCTTCACCGGCGAGGTGCTGGGCCAGCGCCCCATGAGCCAGCACCTGCAGGCCATGCGGACCATCGAGCGGGAGGCGGGTCTGGAGGGGCTGCTGCTGCGTCCCCTGAGCGCCCGGCACCTCGACCCCACCATCCCCGAGCAGCGGGGCTGGGTCGACCGGGAGCAGCTGCTGGACATCCACGGCCGCAGCCGCAAGGCCCAGATGGAGCTGGCGGACGCCTACGGCATCTTCGACTACCCCCAGCCGGCCGGCGGCTGCTGCTTCCTCCCCGACCTCAACTTCACCCAGCGCCTGCAGGACCTCTTCGACCACACCCCCGACCGCCACACGTTGACCCGGGAGGACATGCTGCTGCTGAAGGTGGGACGCCACTTCCGGCTGACCTCGGGAACCAAGGTGATCATCGGGCGGGACGCCTCGGAGAACGCATTCCTGGAAGGCTTCACCGCCGGCCGCTGGGTGCTGCAGGCGATCGACCACGGCAGTCCGCTTACCCTGGTCGAGGCCGGGGCCTCGGAGGACGACCTGGAGCTGGCGGCGGCCATGACCGCCCGGTACAGCCAGGGACGGGAGGAAGCACAGGTCCGGGTCCGGGTCCGGCGGGTCAAGGGCGAGGAGACGGAGGAGGGAGGAGTGTCGGAGGCGGAAGCAGCGGCGGTGGAAGCGTCGGGAGAAGCGGCGGCCGAGCGCATCCTCGAGGTGACGCCGGCCGCCCCCGAGATCTGTCATCCGCTCTCCATCTGAAGCCGCTCAGGGCATCCGTTCCACCCGCAGCAGGTTGGTCTTCCCGGCGCCGGCCGGCAGCCCGGCGGTTATGATCACCGGCTCACCCGGACCGGCCAGCCCCAGGGTGCGGGCCGTCTCGAGCGCACAGGTCACCAGCTCAGACTCGGGCACGTCCTCTTCCCGGGACCAGGGTATCACTCCCCACACGAGGGCCAGCTGGCGACAGGTCTCCGGTTCGGGCGATACCGCCACCACCGGTACGCGGGGGCGGTACTTGGCCACCATCCGAGCCGTGGTGCCCGTCCTGGTGTAGGTCACGATACAGGCCGCCCCGGCATCCTCGGCCAGTTCGACGGCCGCCCGTCCCACCCCTTCGGCCACTCCCAGGACCCCCTCGGGTTCCAGGCGGAAATGCCAGCTGCCGTAGGGCGCCCTCTTCTCCGCCTCCCGGGCGATGCGATCCAGGGTAGCGACCGCCTCCACCGGCCAGGCGCCCACCGCCGATTCCTCGGAGAGCATCAGCGCGTCGGTCCCGTCCAGGATGGCGTTGGCCGCGTCGGTGACTTCGGCCCGGGTGGGCCGCGGGTTCTCCACCATCGAACGCAGCATCTGGGTGGCCACGATCACCGGACGACCGGCCCGGTTGGCTGCCCAGACGATGTCCTTCTGCTCGAAGGGGACCTGTTCGATCGGGGTCTCCACCCCCAGGTCACCGCGGGCCACCAGGAGCCCGTCGGCCGCCGCGGCGATGGCGTCGAGGTCGGCCATGGCCTCGTGTTTCTCGATCTTGGCCAGCAGCGGGACCCGGCGGCCGTGCTCCTCCATGACCCGGCGGGCGGCTTCCAGGTCGGAGACTCGGCGGACGAACGAGAGGGCGACCAGGTCGACTCCCAGGTCGAGGCCGAGCCGGAGGTCCTCACGGTCCTTTGCGGTGAGACTCGGCATCCCCACACTGCGGGTGGGCAGGTTGATCCCCTTGCGGGAGCCGAGCCGTCCGCCGATGACCACCCGGCAGTGGAGGTCGGTATCGGTGGCCTCAGCCACCTCGAGTTCCAGGGTCCCGTCGGCCAGCAGAACCCTATCCCCCGACTGCATCACCCGGACAAGCTCGGGGTGGTCGATGTGGACCTCCCGGGCATCCCCGGCGACCGTCCGGGTGGTCAGGGTGAAGTCCTCACCCGGGGTGAGCTGGACCGCTCCTTCAGCGAACACTCCCACCCGGAGCTTGGGGCCCGACAGGTCCTGCAGAACCGCAACCGTACGGCCTACCCGGTCGGATGCCGCTCGGATGCGGGCCAGCCGGTCGGTGTGTTCCTGGTGACTCCCGTGGGAGAAATTGAGCCGGGCCACGTCCATCCCGGCCTGGACCAGTGCTTCGAGCACATCAGGTGGGTCCGAGGCCGGTCCGATGGTGGCCACGATCTTGGTACGGCGGGGAGCGGACATGACGGTGACCAGCCTCTCTCCGGCTGTGGTTCTCTGTTCAGGACTCGCGGAACGTCGGTCCTTTCCATAATATGCTACTTATTAAACGCGCCGAAGCCGCCGCTCGCTCCGGCGTCCAAACCGACCGGGACGGCCAACCGGGCCGGACCGTCACAACGAATGGGAGGATCCATCGTATGAAGCGTCTGCTTACCCCCCTCGCCGGCATCTTGGTCGTGCTGGCGACGGTGACCACGGCCGAAGCCCAGATGCAGTATGGTGCCCAGTTGAGCTTCGGTGACGACATAGACCTCGGCGTCGGCGGTCGGGTGGGACTGAGTTTGGACAAGTACATGGAGAAGCTGGATGGGGCCGTGAGCTTCGACTTCTTCTTCCCCGGTGAGAGCCAGTCCTTCTGGACCATCAACGCCAACGCCCACTATCCCATCCCACTCGAGGGCGGCAGTCTGATGCCCTACGCCGGGGCCGGTCTGGGGATTGCACACTATACGATCGACTTCGATTCCCCCTTCATCGACAACTACAACGAGACCAAGTTCAACCTGAACCTGATCGCCGGCACCAAGTTCTCCGAGTAGGGATCCTTCACCCCGTTCGCCGAGCTTCGCCTGCCGCTGGGCGGCTTCGACGGGATCGGCTTCTTCCTCTGTGGCGGCGTCTGGTTCTGAGACGCTGACCGACCATCCGGGGGGGATGTCCGCCCTCTGAACGAGAAGCCCCGCGGAAGCGGGGCTTTTCGTTGCGGGGCTTATCGCTGTTGCTCAGACCACGGGGGTCCGGCGGTCGGTCGCGGGAGTCACCCCGGTCCCGGCTACTCCATGTCGGGGGGTGTGTTCTTCTCCACCCAGCCCTTGAAGTCGCCGTCGTAGCCGACCTCGGCCTGACGGGCCGCAACCTTCGCCATGACCGCGGCCACCTGTTCGTCGCTCAGCGGGGTCCACCCCTTGGCCTGCTCGACCAGGTAATTGGCCACCTTCTTGCCGTGCTCGACACTGAGCCGGATGTTCCCCTGTCCGGTCACCGTGTTCCCGATGCCCCAGACGTTCTCGAGGGGTTCGTATTTACCCAGGTCCCAGTCCTCGAACTTGTAGTAGGCGCCATTCATCTCGACACCCGGTAGCGGCTCGGGGATGCTGCCGATCGAGGAGATCCAAAGCGGGTGGCGCTTCTCGACCTCGGTCCCCTCCAGCGGGATGGCCTTACGCCCTTCCACCCGGGTCCGCCGGAAGATGAAGCCGACCAGACGGCCATCCTCGATGATGGCCTCCTTGGCCAGGTGGCGCTCCTCGTACTTGAAGCGGAACTTCTCCATGGCCATGGTGAGGATCTTGGTGCGGACCTGCTGGGCCTTCTCCAGCGCCTCGTCGCTCCGGTCCTTGGGCTCGGCCAGCGGCATGTCGAGCATCCGTCGGCGGTAATAGAGCGTGCAGTCCTTCACGCCCAGGCTGGCCGGGTCGATCCCCTTTTCCTCACAGAACGCGGTGATGCCCTTGTGCTCCAGTTCCTTCATGGTGCACTCGATGCCTTTGGCTTTCAGGGCACGCTCGTAGACCTCCATCTGCACGGCCTTGACCACGTCGACCGAAGCCAGCCCGCCCCCGAACACCCCGGCGTCCTCGGGGATTTCGTAGACCGGGCCGTCATAGGACTTCTCGTTCTTGTGGTTGTACCAGTAGATGAACGGGTTCTGAAAGATCAGGCCCTTGTCGATGTACTCCTCCAGGCCTTCGACGTCCGGGGGGCGGTCGGACCATGCGCCCACGGCCAGCAGGACGGCCGAGAATCCCCACTCCTTGGTCAGTTCCTCGAAGGGGAGGTCCTGCCCCAGCTTGGTGTTGGGCAGATAGGTCATGTTGGGACGGTCCAGCCGGGCCATGATCTTCTCGCACTCCTTGCGGCGCTGGATGTCGTGCCAGCGCGGCAGCCCGTCCTCGATCTTGCCGTAGGGCTTCGGGTTCTGCTCGATCACGACGACCTTCATCCCCGCCTCGGCCAGGATCTCGGCCGCCGTCGAACCGGCGCTGGCGCCTCCCACGATGGCTACCACATGCTCGGGCATACGTACCTGTCCTTGTCTGCGTTGTAGGCGTTCAGCGGATACTCATCCGATGGATCGGGTAGGCCGCAGCCGGACGGCGGTCCGGACCGGGCTCAGGAGCCGGTCGGAACGACCTTCGGCTGCGGCCAAACTAAGAATTCTGGACCGCCAAGTCAGGTATTTTCTGCCCCCCGGCCCGCCCCGGCTCCGGAGCGTCGGGCGCTGGCACTTCGGGAGCGCAGGATGCCCGTTGGCGGGTATCAGCCGCCGGGGGGCTCCAGGATGGTGGCCTCGTCGGGCAGGTTGGGTACCACGCACAGGAATTCGAACGGTCCTTCACCGGTGTTGCGGTACCAGTGCGGGACACCGGCCGGGATGAAGACCACGTCCCCCTCGGTGACCTCGTACTCCTCGTCCCCGATCCCGATCTGGGCCCTTCCCTGCAGGACGTACTGCTCGTGCTCCACGGTGTTGCTGTGCAGGGGCATCCCTCCACCCGGTGCCATGGAGAACTTGCGCAGGGCGAAGTGGGGACCCTCTTCGGGACCGATGAGGACCTGCCGGACAGTCCCGGTCCCGGCCGTGACCGGTTGACCCGGGACCTCGGTGGAACGTCGAACGCTCATGGCGCCTCCTTCAACTGTCGGGGAGACGGTCCCCCCGCTCGATACTGTATTTGTCGAGCTTGCGGTAGAGGTTGGAACGCTGCAGCCCCATCGCTTCGGCTGCCTGGCTCACATTCCAGGCGTGGGCGTCGAGGACCCGCAAGAGGTAGACCCGTTCCGCCTCATCCCGGAAGTCGCTCAGATCGCCCTCCCGCTCGAGCGCCTGGGCCAGCTCCGGCAGTCCCGCGGAGACCGGCACGGGGACCGTGCCCCCGGTGACCGGCCGGCCGAGTACCCCCTCCACGTCGGTCGGGGTGATGACCGGCCCTTCGCTCATGATGGTCAGTCGCTCCATCGCGTTGCGTAGTTCGCGTACGTTGCCCGGCCAGTCATGGCCGGCCAGCACCTGGCGGGCCTGGTCTTCGAGCACTCGCGGCTCGACCTTGTTGGCCGCGGCGTAGAGGGCCAGGAAATGGTCGCACATCGCGGGGATGTCGTTGGGGCGTTCCCGGAGCGCGGGCAGGTCGAGCGGCACCACCCGCAACCGGTAATAGAGGTCCTCCCGGAAGGTCCCGGCCTGGATACCGGCTTCCAGGTCCTTGTTGGTGGCGGCCACCACCCGGACGTCGACCCGGATGGGGGAGTTGCCGCCCACCCGCTCGATGACCCCCTCCTCCAGCGCCCGCAGCACCTTGGCCTGGGCCCCCGGCCCCATGTCCCCCACCTCGTCCAGAAAGAGCGTCCCGCCCGAGGCCAGCTCGAACTTGCCCACCTTGTTGGCGTGCGCACCGGTGAAGGCCCCCTTGACGTGGCCGAACAGCTCCGACTCGAAGAGGTCGGGGGGGATGGCGGCGCAGTTGACCGGCACGAAAGGCCCCTGAGCCCGTTCCGACAGTCCGTGGATCCGCCGGGCGATCAGCTCCTTGCCGGTCCCGTTCTCACCGGCAATGAGTACCCTGGCGTCGGTCCGGGCGACCCGTTCCACCTGCCGCAGGACCTCGCGCATCTGGGGCGACTCGGCCACCAGCGTGTACTGTTCGTCGACCTGCAGACGCAGCAGCCGGTTCTGGCGTTCCAGCCGGGCCCGGGCCATGGCGTTGCGTACCGTGAGCAGGACCTTCTCCTGGTCGAGGGGCTTCTCCAGGAAATCGAAGGCCCCCATCCGGGTGGCCTCGACCGCGGTGGCGATGTCGGCATGACCGCTGATCATCACCACCACCCGGCCCGATCCCCGGGGGTCGATCCGCTCCAGCACCTCCATCCCGTCGAGACCGGGCATCTTCACATCGAGCAGGGTCACGTCCGGATCCTCGGCCTCGATGACATCGAGACCTTCCTGGCCGGTCGCCGCCCGCAGAACCCGGTAGCCTTCGTACTCGAGCACCAGGCGCAACGAGTCGCGGACACCCCTCTCGTCATCGATGACCAGGATCGAACCGTTCCGCATCTCCTCGGGCATTACCGTTCCACCCTTCCAGAGGTTCAGGACTCGTCGCCGGAGAGGCGGTCGAGTTCCTCCCGGAACTCCTCGGCCGTCTTGAAGTCCCGGTAGACACTGGCGAACCGGACATAAGCCACCTGGTCGAGTCCGCGCAGCTCCTCCATGACGATCTCACCCACCTGGCGGGAAGGGACCTCACGTTCCCCCAGGTTCATGAGCCGGGTCTCGATCGTGCGCACCAGCTCGTCGACCTGAACAGTCGAGACCGGCCTCTTCTTGCAGGCGGTCATGATCCCGGCCTGCAGCTTGGCCCTGTCATAGGGTTCCCGGGCCCCGTCCCGCTTGATGACGACCAGGCTGAAGGACTCGACATACTCGTAGGTCGTGAACCGCTCACCGCACTCCAGGCATTCACGGCGGCGCCGGATGGCCGCTCCGCCCTGACTCGAGCGGGAATCCACCACCCGGTCCCGCATAGTCCCACAGTTGGGGCAACGCATCTCAGGCCTTCTCCTCCGCCCCGTCCAGATTCGGGTTGAGGGAACCACCCATGTCGAGCCGTTCCAGTGCGACCCCGGCCTCTTCCAGGAACTGCATGGCCAGGTCGTCCGGGTAACCTTCCCAGTACCAGACCTTCGTGATACCGGCGTTGATGATCATCTTGGCGCAGTTCAGGCAGGGACTGCTGGTGATGAAGATCTCCGCCCCGTTGGTACTGACCCCGAAGTGGGCCGCCTGCAGGATGGCGTTCTGCTCGGCGTGCAGGGTGCGCACACAGTGTCCGTCGACCATCAGACAACCGACGTCGGTGCAGTGCGGCATCCCGGAGGGAGCCCCGTTGTACCCGGTCGTCAGGATCCGCTTGTCCTTGACGATCACCGCCCCCACCGAACGGCGGGGACAGGTCGACCGGCTGGCCACCTGGCCGGCGATCCCCATGAAGTAGACGGGCCAGTCGGGTCGGGTCATCGCGTCTCCTCAGTCGGGTATGCCGTCGTCCCAGGCGAAGAGCGGGAAGGACTCGCACAGCTCGTGGCTGGCTTGGCGAACCCGCTCCAGGGTGGGCGCCTCCTCCGGGTCGCGGATGACCTCGGCGATGAGGGCCGCGACCCGCTCCATCTCTGCTTCCCTCATTCCCCGGGTGGTCAGAGCCGGGGTACCGATGCGGATACCGCTGGTCACCATGGGGGGCTGCTCATCGAAGGGGACGGCGTTCTTGTTCACCGTGATACCTGCCCGCTCCAGGCTGGCCTCGACCAGTTTGCCGGTCAGCCCCTGGGGACGCAGGTCGACCAGCATCAGATGGTTGTCGGTACCCCCGCTGGTCAGCCGGATCCCATGACCGGTCAGGGCGGCGGCCAGGGCCTGGGCGTTGGCCACCACCCTCCGGCTGTACTCCTTGAACGCTTCGCGGGAGGCCTCTTCGAACGAGACCGCCTTGGCGGCGATCACGTGCATCAGGGGCCCTCCCTGGACCCCCGGGAAGACCGCCCGGTTGATGGCCGAAGCGTGCTTCTCGGGGTACAGGATGAGGCCTCCCCGCGGTCCCCTCAGGGTCTTGTGGGTGGTGGAGGTCACTACGTCACACCACGGTACCGGTGAGGGATGGTGTCCCGTGGCCACCAGTCCGGCGAAGTGGGCCATGTCCACCACCAGCACGGCCTCTACCTCGTCGGCCACCCGGCGCATCCGTTCGAAGTCCCAGAACCGCGGGTAGGCGCTCGCCCCGCCCATGATGACCTTCGGCCGAGCCTCGTGGGCCAGGGTTTCGAAGGCATCCCAATCGATGGTCTCGGTCTCGCGATCCACCCCGTACTGGACCACCTTGTAGAGTTTGCCCGAGAAGTTGACCGGATGTCCGTGGGTCAGATGGCCGCCATGGGCCAGGTTGAGCCCCATCAGGGTGTCGCCGGGCTGCATGAAGGCCATATAGACGGCCATGTTGGCCTGAGCGCCCGAGTGCGGCTGGACGTTGGCGCCGTCGGCGCCGAAGAGACGACAGGCCCGTTCGATGGCCGCCTTCTCGGCTTCGTCGACCACCTCACAGCCACCGTAGTAGCGTTTCCCGGGGAGTCCCTCGGCATACTTGTTGGTCAGCACCGACCCCATGGCGGTCAGCACGGCGCGGCTGACGAAGTTCTCCGAGGCGATCATCTCGAGCTGGCCGCGCTGCCGGGCTTCTTCCTGGCGGAGCAGTCCGGCCAGCAACGGGTCGGTCCGCTCCAGGTGCTCGGTGGACGGGCCGTGCACTCCTCGGTCAGCAGACATCGGACCTCCGTACGTTCGACCGGTCGGCGGCCGGTCCGGGATGGTCGCGGCGGGGCTTCAGTGGTCGGCCGGCGGGATGTGCCGGGCCCGGTTCATGAACTTCTCGGCCGTGGTCGGCCGGAACGGCTCGAGGGCCTCGATCTGACGCTCAGCGTAGGCCCGGACCTCGGTGGAGAGGTTGCCCGTGGCCACCCCGTCCTGGTACTTCAGGATGGCTTCTTCCAACATCACCTTGTCGTCGTAGGTGAGGGTGGAATCGGCCTCCAGCCGCGCGAACCCCTTCGCCCTCAAGATATCGCCCCATGTGACATAGGCGTAACCGTCGGTGGGCTGCTCCCGGACGGCTCGTTCCACCCAGGTCAGCGCTTCGTCGTAACGGTCCAGGTCGATCAGACTCTGGGCCATGTCGGAAAAGACCCGTACGTCTCCGGCCCCCAGTTCCACCGCCCGGCCGAACGCGGCCGCCGAACCGGCTGCATCACCCAGCCGGCGCCGGGTCTGTCCCAGCAGACGCCAGGCGGCGGCATCCTCGGGAGTGGCTGCGGTGAGCATGTCGAACACCCGGGCCGCATCCTCGAGCTGGTTCTGATCCAGGTAGAGTCGGCCGAGGGTCCGCAGGTTGCTGGTGTTGTTCGGGTTGGCCTGGATGGCGCTTTCCAGGGAGGAGATCTGAGCGGCCCGGTCCCCCAGCCGACGCTGCAGTTCGGCGATCCGGGCATGGACCAGAGGGTCGTCGGGGTTCAGCTGGGCCGTCCGCTGCTCCAGGGCGAGCAGTTTCCGGTCGTCCCCCCCCTGCTGGTAGAGTCGGCGCAGATACTCCCGGAACTCCGGTTCCTCGGGACGCAGTTCCACGATCCGCTCGTAGGCGGTGATCACCTGTTCCTTGAGCCCCAACTGATCCCAGACGAAGGCCAGGTTCTGCCAGGTCTCCGGCGACTCATCGAGCCGGTTGAGGGCATCGAAGGCTCCGATCGCCTCGGGATACTGCTTGGTCTGGAGATAGCAGGTGGCCAGGTAATACCAGGCGTCGGCGTTGGTGCTGTCCAACTCGGTGTAGCGTTTCAAGGCCGGGATGGCCCCGGCATAGTCCTGGATCTCGAAGTACTTGAAACCGGTGCTCAAGAGGCGGTTTAGGGTGCGCTGCCGCTCCAGGTCGAGGGGCGGTTCCTGCCCCCCGGTGGCCGGTCCCAGCAGGACGAGAGCGACCAGGACCAGGGTCCCTTGGGCGATCAGGCGGAACGGCCCAGCCGCGCCGTGAGTGTCCTTAAAAGTGGTCATCTACTCATTAGGACGCGCGAAGGGGCCCCGGAGTTCACCGGGTTCGACAACATCCGCTCATCCCTGGTCCGGCCGGGTCGACCCACTTCCCGGATGTCCCCCCGGTCCCCCGGGCCACTCTTTGACCCACAGGTCCTGCTGCGGGAAGGGGATGGTGATGCCCTCCCGGTAGAGGACCCGCCAGACGCCTATCCGGACCTCCTCGGTGATGACCCACTGCTCCCGGAAGTCATGGGTGCGGCAGACCAGGCGCAGGTCGAGCGAGGAGTCCCCGAAGTCCAGGAAGAAGACCCGGGGCTCGGGATCGTCCAGGATCTTCGGATGTTCCCGGGCAACCTCCAGGACGACCTCCTTGACCCGGTCGAGGTCGGTCCCGTAGGCCACCCCGAAGTCCACCATCACCCGGATCCTCGGGTCGGGGTAGGAGAGGTTGGTGACCTTCTCCTTGACGATCTGGGCGTTGGGGACCACCAGGATGGTGTTCTCGAAGGTCAGGATCTTGGTACTGCGCAGGCCGATGTCCTGGATGTCCCCCCGGGTCTTGTTCTCCAGTTCGATGCGGTCCCCCACCCGGAAGGGGCGGTCGATGAAGATGATGAAGCCACCGATCATGTTGGCCAGGGTCTCCTGGGCGGCCAGGGCGAAGGCCAGCGAACCGGCCCCCAGGGCCACCAGCAGGGAGGAGACCTCGATCCCGAAGTGGTCGAAGACGACCACCAGGGCCACCGCCCAGAGCAGGATCTGGAAGAGGCGTTTGACGATGGGGACCAACTCCTCGTCTACCCGGCTCTCGGTCCGGGCCGCCACCCGGGCGGCGAACCAGCGAATCAGCACGTCGAATGCCCGGGTGATCAGGCTGATGACCACCAGGGTGAGCAGGATGAAGAAGAGACCGTCGACCGCAAGGTCCCAGTTGCGGACCAGAGCCTCCACCCCGTACTCACGGAAGCCCCAGCCGGGCAGATGGATGCTCTCCAGGGCCCATTTCAGCCCCAGCACCCAGATCCCGACGGAGACCGGCCCCTTGACGGCCATCAGCAGGTGGTCGTCCAGGTCGATGCTGGTCCGGGAGGTCACCCGGGACTGGATCAGCGAGAAGGCCAGTCGCACGGCCCGGCTAACCAGCCAGACGACGACGAAGATGAGC
>CAYUVJ010000038.1:2623-11513 GCA_964447955.1 uncultured Gemmatimonadota bacterium | reverse complement strand
ATCCTCCCGTTTCAGTTACAGAAGGAAGATGACATTGAGGAGGGCAAGATCGAGATCCTTCCGGATACACTGTCTGAAAACTAGTTCTATTTTCTGAAAATCGATTCTGGAAGGGGGCGTTTATACGGATTTGTGTTCTTTATCACTATGGCACCAGCACCACCTTGCCGATCTGGGCCCGGGCCTCCAGGTGGCGGTGGGCGGCGGCCGCTTCCTCCAGGGGGTAGACCGAGTCGACCACGGGGACGAAGTCGCCCGAGCGCACCCCCCGGACCACTTCCAGCAGTTCCCGGCGGCCCCCCATGTAGGAGCCGATGATCTGGATCTGCTTGACGAAGAGGTAGCGCAGGTCGAGTTCCACCCGGGCCCTGGTGGTGGCCCCGCAGGTGACCAGCCGGCCCCCCCGGGCCAGGCACTTCAGGTTGGCTTCGAAGATGTCGGCCCCGATGTGCTCGAAGACCACATCCACCCCCCGTCCGTCGGTCAGCTCCCGCACCGCCGCGACCAGGTCCTGCTCCCGGTAGTTGATGCCGACGTCGGCCCCCCGCCGGCATCGCGTCGCGGGCGTTGACGGCCAGGTTGGTGAGCACCTGCTGGACCTGCCCGGGATCATCTCGGAGTATCCGAGAACGACCCCGATCAGGTTGTTGAAGTCG
The DNA here is from genome assembly GCA_964447955.1 of uncultured Gemmatimonadota bacterium. Classification (GTDB taxonomy): domain Bacteria; phylum Blakebacterota; class Blakebacteria; order Blakebacterales; family CAYUVJ01; genus CAYUVJ01. The sequence goes on along the minus strand of CAYUVJ010000038.1, from coordinate 10,857 downwards.
TGGGCGATGCCGCCGGCCAGTAGCCCGACCGTTTCGAGTTTCTGCGACTGAAGGAGCTGCTCCTGCAGGCGATCCCGCTCCGTGACGTCCACGGCCAGGGTCATTCGGGCCGGGCGGCCGCCCCAGGTCGCGTCATGGGAGATCGCTTCCAGCGCGGCCGTTTCGCCGTCCATGCGTTGCAGGGTCAGAAGGATGGGGGCGGATTTCGCGGAGACAGGCGCGGCGTATCCGGGATGGGTGCTGGAGTCCCGGGGAACGACCAGCGTGGACAGGGACATCCCGATCAGTTCGGAATGCCGGTACCCGCTCAGCGTGGCGGCGGCATCGTTCACGGCCCACAGGACCGACTCCTCCGGGTCGGAGATCCACATGGGATGAGGATTCCGCTCGAACAGTTCCCGGTACTGGCGCTCGCTGCCCCGCACCGCCTGCTCGGCGGTGCGTCGCTCACTCAGGACCGCCGCCGGTACCAGGGAAGTGACGCACGCGATCGCCAGGAAGGCATAGGCTTCCAGCAGAAGGTTGTCCGACTCCAGGCCCGCCGGGGAGAAGAGGCCGGTCCCCCCGGAGGCATGGACCGCCGTGATGGCCGCGAGCGCGGCCACCGAGACGGCCGCCCCGGTCGGCCCTCCCCGCAGCGCGCCCCAGAAAAGCACCGGGAAGGTCATGTAGGGGTTCAAAGTGAGGTAGGTCCCCACATCCGGGGTCCGGCCAAGGATATGGTCGGCAACCAGGATCAGGACGGCCAGCTGGAAGACCGCCTCGACGATCTCCAGGAGCCGCAGGCGCCGGCCGCGCCGCAGGAACCCGGCCCCGGCCAGGCTCACGGCGGGGTGGAATCCCCGGAGGAGGTCGGCGGCCAGGATGCCGGCGAACCCACCCGCCGCCGCCCACGGCCAGCGGTCGGTCTTCAGCAGGACGAGACGATCGGGACGCCATCATGACAGCCGGTCCAGTGCAGCTTCGCTCATGATGGCCTCATTCCGCTCCAGGATGGACTCGAGGAGTACAAATTCAAATAATAGCATAGACTGGCCGATCCGACACGCCAACATGGGGTTCCGCTCCGCCGCCCCCGGCCTGCCGCAGGCCGAGGTCTTGAAAACGCAGTGCGGAAGCCGATAGTCTGTTCCCGTTGATTGGTAGATTGATTGCGAAAGGACATCGCATGGACGCATCCCCCCTACGGGAGGAGATGGAGCGGCTGGCGGGCCTCCTTGAGCAAGCCGCCGCCGCCGTCCGCCGTATCTCGCAGGCGCTCGAAGCAGAGGAACCGGCCGGGGCCCCGGACGCCGAGGCGGCCGCGGCCGTCTCCACGGCCCGGGATGCCGTCGCCCCGACGACCAAGTTCTCCGACCCCCCGCCATCGGAATACGCCGAGACCCAGGATCACTCCGCCGCTCCCGGGCCAACCGCCGCTCCAGAGGAAGTCACCGCTCAAGAGGCTGAGTTTCTTCCCGTCGCCACACCCCCCGTGCCCCCCTCCTACGAGGACCTGGAGCGGCTGATCCCGGCGGCGGCCCGCCTGCTGGGCGAAGAACCGGACCGGATCTGGCGCGGCTGGGAACTCGTGCGCGCCGTCCTGGATACGGCCGATCCGGCGAAGGTCGACTGGTCCCAAGCGCTCATCGACGGTCTGCTCCGGCGGCTGACCGTGCGGGGGTTCCTCGCGAAGCCGGCGCCCGACCGCTATCGCGCCGTGGTGGGGGAGGAGGAGGCCGAGGAACCGGTCGGATCGGAAGGGGAGATCGAGCGGCTGGAACGGGAGATCGACACTTCGATGCCCTATCTGGGGTCCCTCGCCTCGAGCGATCTGAAGGCGCAGGTCACCATCTGGGGAGCGCGAGCCCGCGTTATCCAGGACACGGGGGCACCCCTCCCCTCCGACTGGGAGAAACGTCTCTCCCGGGTCTTCGGCCGGCTGGGCACGATCGTCAAACGGCACCGGTGCGGTTGGGTGGATACGCTCAACCGGCAATGGTCCACCGAGTGGCCGACCTACATCGCCGTACAGCGGGGGCGGCTGACCGACCTGCCGCCCGACCTGACCCCGGAGCAGGAGGAGGCGTTCCTGGCGGCCGAACTGAGGGGACTGCTCGCCCCCGGTCGCGTCGTGGAACCCGCCGAACCGGACGTGATCCTTCTGGACGCGCTCGAGGTCCTGGGCGATGACCATCCGCTGGTGGCCGAAGCCCTGGGGCGGTTCGGCGATCCCCGGCTGGAGGCCCATCCGGCCGCCCGGCTCCGCCGGCGTAAACGGTCACCGCGGAAGGAGGGAATCGAGGACGGGGAGGCACCGGTGGAGGTCCCGCCCGCCGTACTTGCCCTAACCCGGGGGCGCCGGGCGCTCATGGCAGGGGGGCAGGGGAGCCGGGAAGCGCAGCGCCGGGCCATCGAGGAGGCCCTCCAGTTCTCCACCCTGGATTGGGAGACCATCGAACGGGGACAGGCCGCGCCGGCCCTGCGCCTGGCGGAGCGCGTCCGGGGGGGGAGCTACGACTTCGTCTTCTTCCTGGCCGGCTTCACCAGCCACAAGGGGACCGTGGTGGTGGACGCCTGCCGGGAGACCGGCGTGCCGCTGGTATACCTGAACCGGGGCTACAACCTGAGCAGGGTCGTGCGTGAGATCGAAGAGCAGTTGATGTCGGAATCGGAAGGTTCCGGTTAACGGGATCCCTCTGTATCGTGATTCCTGGGACAGAGGTACGATGTCGGATCCGAACCGGCCGGTGACCCACGGACCGGCATGTCCGGAAACCAGGAGCGAACGGGATGGGAAAAGGCAAGAGTAAAGGGAAACGATCCGGATCGAAGCGGCGGTCGGGGGTTCGCCCCCGGAAAGAGGGCGGCGGACGCCGCGAATGGGTGGGCGGGGTACTGCCCGGCCCGGGGTATGTCCTGGATCGCGAGGAGCCCTACCGCCCCGACCTGGTCATCTGGATGGAGCTGCCGGACCGGATGGTGGTCGGGCACGATCTGGTGGCGCCCGAAGAACGGTCGGGGGCACTGGGCCGGGTCCTCGGAGAGGCCATGCGGAAGCCGATGATGGGACCGCCGCGGCGGCCCCCGGCGCTCCGCATCAGCGATTCCTCGCTGGTCGAAGAGGTGCGCGCCGTTGCGGGCGGAACCGTGCCGGTCCGGATCGCGCCCACCCCCGAGCTGGACGAACTCCTGCACCTGATGCAGGAGGGCACGGCCCGGGACGAGGGGGAGGACCCCGGTTGGCTGGGCGGGGGTCGCATCCGGCCCGAGGTCGTGGAGGACCTCTTCGAGGCGGCGCGTCTGCTCTACGGCATAGCTCCCTGGAAAGCGGCGGCCGACGGTCAGGTGCTCCGGATGGACATCCCCGAACTGGGGGTGGAGGGCGCCTGTCTCTCCATCATCGGCAACATGGAAATCAGTACCGGCGTGCTCATCTTCCCTTCGCTGGAGGGCTATCTGGCCTTCTCGGAGACGGCGGAGGAACAGTTGGAGAGGAATCGGATCCCAAATCTCGGCACGAACTGGATCTCCCTCAGTTTCGAGCCCGAGGAGGACCTGCCGCCGGTGATGCGGCGGGAGATGGCCGAGTATGACTGGCCGGTGGCTGGGCCGGAGGCCTGTCCCGAGGTACGGAGCGTGGATGCCGACCTCACCCTCAGGCCGCTCACCGAGAAGGACCTGAAGATCGCCGCGGCGTGCGCCCGGTCGCTGACCGCCTTCTTCGTCAAGCATCGCGATCTCTTCGAACAGGAGGAGATCGAGCCGGTCTGCGAGTCGTATTTCGACGAGAACGACCTGGAAGTGCGGTTCACCGTTCCGTACGAAACCCTCGCTCTATTCAACCTTGAAGAACCGAGCCGGACGGGTTCCGTGGGATTGCCGGATGAGGATGAATACGACCGGCACCCCCTCCACGACCTGGACCATGACGTGGTGACCGACCTGGTCGCGTTCGCGCGCCGGGACTTCGGTCCCGAGTTCGCCGCCGCCCTGGACGACTTCACCGATCCGATGGAGGAATGGCAGCTCGCCGAACCCTGGTCGGTCTACGAATATCCCCTGCGGGGGCGCAGTGCGGCCGACCGGTACCTGGAGGAAAGCGCCGGCCAGCTGGATGAGCGGCAGCGCGGCTGGCTCGAGGCGCAGCGCTCCGCCTGGCTGTCGGTCTGGGAGGTCACGGCGGTGGAGGAAGGGATCTCGATCGGCCTCCAGGACCTGCTCTCGGGCGAACAGCGCACAGTCGAAGAGGCCGCCGGCTCCCGCACCCTCGGCCTGCGGGACGCCATCCTGGGCCGGGTGGTGGACTTCGAGGGGACCAGTCTGCTCTGCGGCGTACACCCCCGGCCGCTGCCCCCCCGCGAGGCTTCGGACGTCGTGCGCCGGGTGCGCCGGAGACTGCGCCGGAAGCGCGCGATCCCGCCGGATCGTCTGAGGGAGCCCGGGATCGGAGGCTTCCTGATCCGGACCTGGGGGGAAGCGGTGCAGGACCTGGATCGCCGCTTCTCGAAGCCGCCGGTCCTGCAAAACACGGACGGGGATCCGTTGAAGTTGACCACCGACATCTTCGAGGTGGCCCCGGGCCGCCGGAAGTCGCTGGAGGCGAGGCTGGCGGGATGGCCCGACGTGGATGTCTCCGACGACGGGGATGGCACCCTGAGTTACGCGTTCCTGAAGGAACGCAGATCGAAGCGGTCCACCCTGGAGAACGTGCTGGTGGGCAGGGGATTCTTCGAAGAAGATCGGCTGCACCTGGAGACCAACTCGTTGAAGCGGGCCGACGCTCTCCGCGAGCGTCTCGAGTCGGCCTTCGGCGGGCATCTGGAGCACCGGGAGCGGGTGCACCTTGACCTGTCTTCGGCCGTGGCGGGGGCCGGGGCTCGATCGTCGGACAGGCTGCCGGAGCCCTCCACGCCGGAACTGGCTGCGCTGACGAGGGAACTCAAGCAGCAGCACTATGCAGATTGGATCGATCAGCCCCTACCGGCGCTGAAGGGAATGACGCCCCGCGAGGCCGTCCGGACCGCTTCCGGGCGGGAAGCCGTCGAGATCCTCATCAAGGAGATGGAGAATATGGAGGGGCGCCTGCCCGAATCCGTGCGCTTCGACTTCTCCGAACTCCGCCGCAAGTTGGACAGCCCATCAGCCGGTCGCCCGAAAGGCAAGCGGGATAATCGTTGACATAGTTGCGGATTTACAGGATAACCCGCAACATCCCACGGACCGGCGCCGCCGCCCTGAAGGGACTACGGGCCCTGGCGGGAGTTCTGCTGCGAAGGAGACTTGCCCCGAACGGGAGTGTTATTTAAGATATAGCCACTATTGTTTAATAAGATGGGTCGCTATTAAACGTTCCTTCATGCCGGGGCGGTGAGGAAGCATGCATAGAGGCGTAGGCGGCCGGTACGAAGCGAGCCAAGCAGGAGGGGAGAAAGTGCAGGCCTTCATCCCGGCCCCGCTCCCCCCGGAGCCGCCCCTGGACCTCCACGGGGAACTGCAGGTATCCCTGGAGCGGACGCTGCTCGCCCTCGGGAGGCTGGATGCCGTCTCCGCACTCCTTCCCGATACCTCGCTCTTCCTCTACGCGTATGTGAGGAAAGAGGCTGTGCTCTCCTCGCAGATCGAAGGAACCCAGTCCTCCCTGACCGACCTTTTACTCTTCGAAGTCGAGGAGGCGCCGGGGGTCCCGATCGACGACGTACGGGAGGTCTCCAACCACGTATCCGCGCTGAACCACGGGCTGGAAAGCCTCCGGGGTGGATTCCCGCTCTCCAACCGCCTGATCCGCGAGATCCATGGCGTCCTGCTCTCCCGGGGCAGAGGCAGCCGGAAGGCTCCCGGTGAGTTCCGGCGGAGCCAGAACTGGATCGGTGGCAGTCGGCCCGGGAACGCCGTCTTCGTGCCGCCGCCCCACCATCGGGTCGACGATTGCATGTCCTCGCTCGAGGACTTCCTGCACCGGCAGGACGACGGGATCCCGGCCCTGGTCCGCGCCGGCCTGGCGCATGTGCAGTTCGAGACCATCCATCCCTTCCTGGACGGGAACGGCCGCGTAGGACGGCTTCTCATCACGTTACTGCTCTGTCATGCGGGGGTGCTGCGTGAGCCGCTCCTCTACCTGAGTCTTCATTTCAAGGAGAACCGCAGCACCTACTACGACCTGCTGGATAGAGTGCGCCGCGAGGGGGACTGGGAGGCCTGGCTCGACTTCTTCCTCGACGGCGTCCGTTCCACCGCCGAAGGCGCCGTCTCAACGGCGATGCAGCTCGATGCGCTGTTCCGGGAGGACCGCGATCGCATCTCCGCCCATGGCCGTCGAGCAGGTTCGGTCTTGCGGGTCCATGAAGCGCTCCAGTCACGACCCCTGCGCACGATCAAGGATGTCGCAGAGCAGTCGGGACTCTCCTTTCCGGCCGCCGGCGCTGCCATGAAGGTCCTGGTGGAACTGCGGATCGCGCGGGAGTTGACCGGTCGACAGCGCAATCGCGTGTTCGCCTATGACCGATACTTGAGCATCATGAACGAAGGCACGACCTTGCCGCGTGAATCCTGAGTGTCGCGGGTAAAGGGACATTTCCCTGCCTTGTGGAGCCGGCAGCGTCCCGCTCCCTTCACTTCTTCGATGACCGATAGCCGGAAGCGACCCAGATGACGGCCGCCAGCAGGACCAGCGTGCCGATGAGCCCCTCGTCGGGGTCAAAGAGGATGCGCGAAGTGCCGGCGAAGATCCCGCGGGTCGATCCGAATCTGAAGAGCGTGTAGTCCAGAGCATTCCAGACGCCATGAAAGAGACTCGGGGTGATGAGACTCCGGGATCGCAGGAATACGTGCCCGAAGAGGAATCCCACCAGCGAGATGTTCAGGATGTAGACGATCGTATCCGGCCAGCCGGCATGCAGTACGAAGCGCGACATGGGGAGATGCCAGAGACCGAACAGGGCCCCTGACAGCATCAGGACCTTCAGCGGGCCAAGATGTTCCATCCTTCGGATCAGATAGCCCCGGAACGCCCGCTCCTCGGTAAGAGCAGCCACCAGGGCGGTGAAGAGTGCTCCCAGAAGGACGACACCCAGCAGGCCCGGAAGGGTTATCCCGGTCTGTGCGGGATCGGCCGGATGCGGGACCTCGGAGAGCGGTTCGACCACCAGGAATCCAAGCCCGAGATCGAGCAGGAAGACCACGGCCATGATCGCGACCGGGAAGAGCAGGCCTGGGGCCGCCTGTTTCCATCCGCAGAAGCGGAACCCCAAGTCGGTGATCCTGTCCCGATGGAGGAACTTCTAGAACAGGACGGCGATCGCACCGATCGGCAGGACTGCGAGCGAGACGCGGTCGGGCACCCCGGTCACGGCGCCCAGAGTGACCAGTCCCAGTACGAGGACGTAATAGAGAACGGCCGTCATGATTCCGGGACCTCGGGTTCCAGAACGTGGCCCATGTCCCCAGTGTTCAGAGACTTCGTGTCTTTTCGGTCCATTCCGGCCGATAACCTGAAGCCACAGGCGGCTTTCTGAACCTATTCATCCGATGTTCCCAGGAATTGGGCGCGTAAATGCTCGGCGGCTTCCTTCGAGCGCTCCGGATGCTGTTTGAGGTCAAGGTAGGTCTGCAGAGGAGATACACAGGGGATACCGTTCATTTCTTTCATGCCCATATAAACTCCCTCGTCGTTCGGGATTACCAGCCAGAGGTTGGCACCCGACTCCACCCAACGAAAGCCTGACTCCGGAATATCTTCCGCAGAGGGCAAGGTTTGCAGGTAGTAGGTAACAGTTCGAAAAGCTGCATAACCGGAATACAACCAGGCAGCTCCCAGTCCGGTGGCGGCATGTCGGATGGACATTTCGGTCAACCGACCACTGACGAGGTGGAGTATCTCCTCGCTGTTTCTGAGAGCCATATGCGCCCGGTGTACTTCATGTCCAAAGAAGTCGTATTCCAGGCGCCATTGATCAATCAGACGCCTGGATTCCAGGGGATTCAAGCGGATCCTATCCCTGTGCTCCAGGAATCCCGCTTCCTCGAATCTGCGAACCGACCGACTGACCCAGCTTTCGCTGAGATTGGTAACGTTTGCCAAGTTCTTCTGCGATGCAAAACCTTCCGGTTCGAGAAGGAGTGCTCTGGCGATCCTGGAAGTGGCAGGTGCAAAAAGGCTCTTCGGTCTGCCCTGGCGCTTGAACTTATTATCCCTGCCGGATACCACGACATGCAGTCCTGGCAGGTGGATCTCGGCGTTGCCCGAGAGATCGATC
>CAYUVJ010000038.1:0-2613 GCA_964447955.1 uncultured Gemmatimonadota bacterium | reverse complement strand
TGATGTCCGCTGCCCGGCACAGATTACGACCTGTCACCCCCATGTAGGGTACAACGAGAAGGGGGGCGGTCTGCTTGCCAGGCACAGTATGTACGAGGGAGTCCCAGCGATGAGCCACGCCTGCGAGACTCTCGCTCGTGAACTGCTTCGTGAATTCCACGCAGAAGGTCCATTCTCCGGCTTCGAGGACAGCGTCGAGCCGGGATGGCCATGGAGTGTGGCTTTTGCCCCAATCCAACCGAGAAACATCGAGACTCAGCTTGCCGGTAATACCGGTCAGCTCCTCGAAGACGGCAGGCAACATTTCGATGTTTGGCGTGCTGTTCATTGCTTTAACAAAATAGACCGAGTTGTCCATATGAGCAAGTACAATATTATTAGCAATTATTTCTGGGTCCAGCCAGTCATCGGGAGAGACGGTCAAGAACGTATCCCACAGGCCCTTCGCGCCTGTTCCGAGCTGTCCCGGTCGTCCATATTCCATTTGACGACATCTGCCGGCCTCGACTAGGCTCTGGTCCGACAGGGGGAATACCGGGCGCAAGTAGCCCGGCGTTCCCCTTTGGTGTTTCAGGAACCGGGCAGAAGAGAATAAACACCTGCCGCGGACTGGAAGTCCGGTGAGGTTAGATGCTTGATTATTGTGACTTCTTATAAAGTGAAAAGAGTCCAAGAGCAGACTCACTGCTCCTACACGACAAGGAACATCCTCAGGTATACAGTTTATATTGCACCTCGATATTCGTGCAAGAATGTGCGGACTTATCGCGCACTTATCGTTGACGAAAGTTGATAAAAATTGTAGAAGAATATACCATCTACCTTGTGGTGTCGACTTAAGGCAGCACAGAAAGGCAACCATGCGCCTATACCCCATGCTTGCGCTGATACTAATCGCTGGGTTGCTCTTCTATGGGTGCAGCAAGCCCACGGACGCACCTCAACCGCCTGGAATACCTACTGGATTGAGTGTTGGTGATCCAACTGCGTCGTCGTTAACCATCACCTGGAACAAATCTTCAGGCGCAACAAGCTATCAGCTTCACCGAGCAACTAGCGTAGCGGGTCCATACACACAAGCATATAGTGGGTCTCAGAACAGGCATGTTGATAAGGGCCTTCTAGGTAGTACAACTTACTACTACAAGGTTCGAGCATCCAGTGCAGTTGGCAGTAGTGCTCTATCAAGTGCTGTTTCAGGGGTTACGAATCAGTCAATACCACTAACGCCAACGGGACTCAGCGTTGGTAATGCAACCACCTCTTCTCTGACTGTCTCCTGGAACAACTCTTCGGGGGCCACCAGCTATCAACTCTATCGCTCGACCAGCTCTGGCGGCTCCTACAGTCAGATCTATAACGGAGGTGCTACCAACCATAATGACACTGGGCTCTCAAGTGGTACGACCTACTACTACAAGGTCCAGGCTTCGAATGCTGCAGGGTCAAGTGCTCAGTCGAGTCCCGTGTCAGGCTCCACCACGCAATCCACAGTTCCGCCGCCAACGCCAACGGGACTCAGCGTTAGCAATGCAACCACCTCTTCTCTGACCGTCTCCTGGAACAGTTCCCCCGGAGCGACCAGCTACGACTTGGCTCGATCGAATAGCTCGGGTGATCTTATTGGGATACTATATGTTGGAAGTGCCACGACCTTTTTAAACGATGGCTTGCTTAGCGGGACAACATACTGCTATCGGGTACAAGCTTCGAATGCTGCCGGTCCCAGTGGCTGGTCCAACAACGTATGCGGGTCGACGTTGGGAACAGTGCCACCAACACCAACCGGACTCAGCGTTGATAATGCAACGACGTCTTCTTTGACCATTTCCTGGAACAGCTCTTCCGGGGCTACTGGTTATCAACTCTATCGATCCACTAGCTCTGGTGGCTCATACAGCAAAATCTATGATGGGAGTGTTACTAGTCACACTGACACCGGGCTCTCGAGTGGCACGACCTACTACTACAAGGTTCGAGCCATAAATGAGTGGGGTTCGAGCGCTCTGACTAATCCGGTCTCCGGTACCACACAGCAGATGGTCTCTGGATGGCTCTCGATTACTTTCTCTGGATCTGGCTGGTACAAGAGCACCAACATCCCCGAGTTGGCTAATGTCAACCATATCATGATAACCACTATTGGTAGTTTCACGGTCCATGATCCAACTTACAACACCTGTTCTGGCAACGTGTATGACATAGGGACTACCGCGCTCGGAGAATGGGCCTATTTCTATCCAACAGATGCAGACTACTACCCGAATGGGATCATGATCCCCGGTTCTGTTACGTCTATTGATGTTGAAGTTGAGGCGGTGTGCGAACACTTCGATCCTGACAATCAAAGCGGTGTCGCGGTTAGAACCAATGCCACCTTGTGGGATCTGAACTACTACGTTCTTCTCTGGAATCACACGTATTGTGGAACTGGGTCAGGAACTCTCCCGGGCCCAGACGCCGGGATAGCGAACGCTCTCTTGTATGGAGTACCCCTTGAGATTCGTGTGGGCAACATGGATCGCTACCTCTTGAATGACTACAACGTTGGGATCAAGAGCGTTAAATACACCTTCAATGGTTGGCTAGTACCGCTTGGCAAGGTCTCCACTG
>CAYUVJ010000037.1:0-11784 GCA_964447955.1 uncultured Gemmatimonadota bacterium | reverse complement strand
CTTTAGTGCCTCTGCCAGACCTGGGACTTCTGATGTGGTGAGATGTTCGCCGAGGTACACGTTATCACGAGCGCGACTCGAGTAGGAGGCAACGAGGATGTCCACCTGTGCCTCAGGGGCGGAATCCAGATGCTCGACCATTCCCGCCGGGAGATCAACAACCGGGCGGGAATACGTGTTGCCTGTCTTCCTGGTGTAGCCTCTCTCTGTCAGCAAGTTCACAAACCATGGGTCTCTTGCAGCCACCTGAGGGAAGCCTACATCGACATCAAGACTCTCCCGATACAGGTCCAATCCGTATCGATGTGCATGGAGACCCACCATCTGGCCTCCAATCAGTCTCGCCGCAGGTTCTTCCTCATGGGAAGTGAGAATGCTCCACACGTCACCGAGTGCCGTGTAGGCCAGGTCGTCCGCAATCGAACGGGCCTTTAATCTCAAGGTGCTCACGTGTGCCCCAGGATCCAGGTTCTCAGCCTCTCGCCCGCCTCAGCGCGATCTTCTCCGCCGAGTTGAAGCAGATCCCAGAGCACCTGGGAAGGGTGTACGAGACAGACACGACCGCCCAGAACATCAGCCCCGACGGAAGGGACGCGGAAGAGTGACTTATCCTTGGGGATCCGGAGAATGACGTTCGAATCCGCTTCTCCATCGGCCAAGACGAGATTAACGGAATCCAGGGTTATCATGCGGTTTGCGTACAGTACGAGACGTGTCGGTGTGCGCCACGGGGCGAGTGCATCGGCTGCCAGGTCGGCTGAGACGAGCAATCCGTCTGGAGCTATTTCAGTGAGTAGAACGGCGATATCAGGGGCAGAATCCAATCCATATAGGTGATGTTCGTGCCCTCCGGGACCTCTGTACTCCTCAAGAAAGGCATCCAGTAATGCCCCTCGATCGACCGACCACTCTCCGTTCACCCGATCCGCCAAGCCGAGCTGCATGAGCGAGTTGAAGACCTGAGATGCCCTGGGTTGGGTGACGCCGGCCTCTCGGGCCACCTCAGTCATGTTGTAGGGGGGGCCTACTCCGTGGATCAGCATCCTCACGATGGCGAGCCCGCCGCTCCCGGCCGGGAGACGTCGGCTTCGGCTCGGTTTACCACTGCCAGGGAGGCGTTGTCGCAGACGAAATGTACCGGCGCGGATATCGAAATTCCCTTGGCCGTCCGCCCAGGACCATCCTGCTTCCACGAGCGCTTTGCCAAGTCCGTCTGATATATATGGTGCCACCAGTGTAGGAGTGCCGTGCTCCTTAAGGCTGGTCCTGCGGGTATTGAAGCGCGGTACCTGCGCTGGGTAGGGTGCTCGTTCCAGTACTTCCAGAACGAGCCGCTGCTCCACACTCTCCATGTTGACCCGCAGACAAGTGCCTACGTGACGGTCCGCCAGGGATTCGGCTACAACCTCCGCCCCGAGTGCCTCAAGCTGCTGCTTGACCCCATCGAGTATTAGCATAGGTGCATATATAAGCAATGGGCTTATATAAGTCAATTCTATTATGTGTTTCGTTAACGCGTACTGGATCATGCGGTATGAAGCAGACGGCCTTCTCGGACCACACTCGCGGGAAGGGAAGCCTTAAGGTGAAGTCGTGCTTCAAACCAATCCCGCGTACAGACCAATACGTCGGCGGCGATTCCTGTTCCTCAGAGCATGTTGTAAGCCAGTCGGGCGTGCTGAAACTCACCGTTTCCCATCATCGGCGCCGACGCTTGTTGCGATGGCAAATATGCTTTGAGACTGGGTACTCACGGTTCGTAACTGAACACCTGCAGAGTAAGAGTCCGCCAGTGTTCATTCGACCGGGCAGCAACCTGTTCCAGACTACAAAGGAACACTGCCAGGGCTGTCGGCGTCAAGTGTGACTGTTGCCCGGGGCATTGGTATGGACTATATTGAATAGTGATTAAACTGAATATGCGCTCATGAGGAAGACCAGCGAGGCCACTCCTCTCGACAGAGGATATATGACGATGGACGATCCCTCATTCCAGGATGTGTTGAACGCGGCGGCCCGCCTTCAGGAGGTGCTTTCTGAGGCGGTGCTCGTCGGGGGTACCGCCGCGGCCTACCACGCCAACCACCGCGTTTCGCTGGACGATGATCACGTCCTGACCGAGCTCAGTGTGCGTTTCGACCAGGTGATCGAGGCACTTGAGCGGACGGACGGGTGGGTGACGTCCCGCATCCGCCCACAGGTACTCATCCTCGGAAGTCTCGACGGCATCGAAACCGGTATCCGCCAGCTCATCCGGCACCGGCCTCTCGAAGTCGAGGAGGTCCCGGTGGAGGGTCGGACCCTCAGGGTGCCGACCCTGGAAGAGATCCTCCGTATCAAGGCGTGGCTCGTGCTCCGCCGTAACGCGACCCGGGACTATCTCGATGTCGTGGCGCTGGCCGAGCGGCTCGAAGTTCAGAATGCGGCGCGCACCATCCTGGGGATGGACGAGTACTACGAGGACCAGATCGGTCCCGGAGGACGGCGAGTCGCAGCGCAGGCCGCTAAGCAGCTCGCCGACCCGGCTCCCTATGACCTCTCCGAAGTCGACCTCGCGCATTACCGGAATCTCGCGCCTCATTTACGGGACTGGGAAAACGTGGTCGCCGCCTCACGGGCGCTCGCGGCAGCGATCCTGGACCTGCTGGCAGAGGAGGACTGACTATGCGGTTCCGCCATCTGGACTACGCGCTCGAGGCGCAGATCACGGACCTTGGTCCAGCGGCCCTCGATGACCTGCTGGAGCATGGCGACCTCGAGGACTGGCGACCTCTACTGCGTGCGATCGCGCGGGATCCCTGGCATCCTCTCGCGGACACCGTCCTGCGAGTGTGTGAAGCGCACCCCATGTACGGTACCTCCACCCTGTGGCGCGGCTGGATCCAGCAGCGCCGCGGTGAGGGCGTCGGCGCCATCACCCTGGCGGAAGCTCGACGGCGCGCTGGACTGACCCAGACCCAGGTGGGCGAGCGTCTGGGAATCTCCCAAGCGGACGTATCAAAGCTCGAACGCCGCGCCGACGTGCGACTGTCGACACTCCGTGGCTATGCCGTCGCCATTGGCGCACGACTCGACGTCACTCTGCGGAGCCCGGAGGAGGAGACGCCGGTCCCGGTGGTCCTTTCCGGTCAGAGTCGAAAGTGACAGCAGTAGCGGAAATCCGCGCCACGCCAATGACGGATGAGGAAACACTATGCGCGAAGGCCACGTTTCGGCAGATCCAGTCAGCTGGGGGCCAGGCCTGTTGCGGCATACTCCGTCGCTACGTATTCGCCCTCGCGCACCAGACGTGTAGTTGCTTTGCGTTTCATTACCTAAAGGACCTCCCGGCCGCCGTGTGAGGCATCCAGTCGCTCCACGGCCTCGAAGAGGGTGTCGTCGGACAGGTGCGCGTAGCGCTGGGTCGTGGCCAGGTTCTTGTGCCCCAGAATCTTGGCGACCTTGCTGAGCGGCACATCCGCCATCACCAGATGGCTCGCTGCATGATGGCGAAGGTCGTGAAAGCGCCACGCCCGCAGTCTCGGGTTCTCAGCCTTCCGCCATCCCAGTCTCTCGCGTACGCGGTTCCAGCGGTACTGCGGGAATTCCTTGAAGGGGAAGACACGACCGTCCTCCTGCTGCGGAAGTGCCTTGAGCGCCTCGACCGCGCTGCTGTTGAGCGGCACCACCCGCCCCTCGGAGGTCTTGCTGTGGTCGGCGCGGACTCTCAGGTAGCCCCGTTCCAGGTCCAGGTCCTCATGGCGCAGCGCCATCAGTTCCCCGCGCCGCATCCCCGTGTTGGCGGCCACAAGGACCAGACACCGCAGTTCCGGATCGCACGAGGTCAGCAGTTCCTGGAACTCTGCAACCTCCAGGTACCGGTCCCCCAACTTGGTTTCCCGGAAGGTCTCGATGAACTCGATCGGATCATCCCTCCGGTACCCCCAGGCCCGGGCCTTCTTCATCATGCTGCTGAGCCTGGCCAGGTACCGGTTGGCGGTTGCGGGCTTGAAGCCCTCCCGGCGCAGCCCGGCCAGGAAGTGCTCGAGGTCCGAACTTTCTATCTCATGGATCCACGGATCGCCGAAGTGCTCCCGGATCCGCTTCAGGCGCCCCAGTTCCTTGCGCCATGACTTGGGGTCTTTGACCTTCAGGTAGTCCTCGGTGTACCGCTCCAGGAACACACCGAGCCGTATCCTCCGAGGAGGGTTCCCGCTCCCTGACATGCCGTACCTCCTTTGTCGGCGGTCGGGAGGAGACCCGTAACTCAAGTTCTGGAGTTCACGCCGCTGGCCGGGGAGACGATCACTACGTGTACGATCCGGATCGGCGGGTTCCCGTCAGGAGCGCAGCCAGGCCGCCACTTCCGGACAGTGCCAGGCTTGGTCATTGCAGCGGGAACACAGCTTCTCTCCGAACTGGTCGAACCACTCGCGGTCGAACTCGCCGTGTTTCTCCAGGCACTTCTCCATGACCTTCAGATGCCCGCATTCGGCGCCCTCGGTCAGCCGGGTTCCACAGTCCAGGCACCAGCGGGCGCCGCACTGGAGGCACCGGCCCTCGGTCACGTCTCCGGTCTCATCGGGTGGGGCCAAGCTGTCCTCGTCGGAGGTGCGACTGCTCCCGCAGAACGGGCAGTCCCCGACGAAGATCGCGCGAACGAACTCGGCTTCCGCGGCCTCGCCGGAATCCGCTTCCTTCATGGTCTGCTCGGTGAGTTCCGCCATCTCCCTCAGCACATGCTCCGGTATGGCCGACAGTGCCGGATGCTTCTTCAGTTCCGCGAGCCGGCGCTCGAATTCCGGATCTTCGCTCTTGAGCATGGTGCGGCTCCTTCCAGGGTGTTGGTCCCCCTCACCGTCCCGTGCCCGCGTGCGCCGGGCGTGCCGGTCGGTCCTCAAAGCCCGGCGGCCCTCGATCCGGATTCCGACATCTATGAGGTCGCTCTGGCCTCGGGTATGGAGGGACTGAAGCGGCACCTGGAGGCGGCCCACTGCTGCGCGCCGATACGTTCGAACTCCTTCAACCTTTCGATTTCTGCCGATCTCTTATGCACGTTGCACTCCTCCCCTGACTCGGTCCTCTGAACCTTGTAGGTCACTGGTGAACCTCGCTTACAACGGGAAGGGACCGAATGTCGGGGGAGAATCTGAGGGGGAATTGCTGGTGCGCCCCGTAGGAATCGAACCTACAACCCGCAGATTAAGAGTCTGCTGCTCTACCTAGTTGAGCTAGAGGCGCTCGTGAATTCGCATTTCAAGAGAATTATAATGGCCCGCCGGCCGCATCTTGGCAAGATGGCATAACACGAATTTGGTTCAGACTGCTTTCCTGATGCGGTCTACGCGGATAGCCGACGCCCTCTTCAGGACCCGAGCAAGATCGTATGCAGCCTGAACACGGAGCCAGGTCTCCGCACCACCCCCGAAGGCCTTGTCCAACCGGATAGCCATCTCCGGAGATATGCCGGCATGACCGTTGACGATATCCGACAGCTGCTTGCGGCTGACACCAAGACGCTCGGCCGCCTCCGTCACCGTCAAACCCAACGGTTCAATACAATCGTACCGAACAGAAAGTCCCGGATGGGGTGGATTCTTCATAGGCATTGGGTTTCCCCCTAATGATAGTCCAGCAAATCAACATCGAAGGCATGGCCGTCTTCGAAGCGGAAGACAAGGCGCCAGTTACCGGAGATGGTAACCGCCCAGAATCCGCGAAGGTCGCCTTTAAGCCGATGCAGCCTAAAGCCTGGAAGATCCATGTTCTGCGCCTCAGCGGCCTCCTCCAATCGGGCGAGGACCCGTTCAATCTTCATGACGTGATCATGTTGTACTTTCCGCCGGTCGCCGTTCTCGAAGAGTAGCCGGAGACCTTTGTGGCGAAAGTTCTTGATCATGTGTAAAGTGTAACGTTACACTACTCACCTGTCAAGTCTTCGCATTGCCTTGATCCCGATGTATGTGAAAAGGGTTGGTCCTGATGGCGCCGATATGGACCGGCGACGAACCGTGCGACCCGGGGGACCAGCTCGCAGGAAGTGATGGGATTGGGGGTCTTGCCCTTCGGAGGAGGAGTCCGCTGCTCTACCTAGTTGAGCTAGAGGCGCACGTGAACTCGCTCTTGAATGTGCGATTATCGCAAATGGTCCCCCTGCAGGCAAGAGCACAGAACGGTCTGTCATCGCTTCCTTGACGAGCGGGCGCTTCTGACCGGTCGGCGATCGTAGGTGGTCTCTGCCCAATCTGCGAAAGCAGAAAATCTACTCAGAAGTCTCTTCGCATTCTCGACGGAATAGTAGATTCCCTGATAAGCGACCTTGTCCTTCTCGTTCAGGATCGCTGTCAGTTTCTTGATAGCGTCAGAGTCAGATCGGTTTCCCAAAGCGGTCTTCAGTGTGTCAACCGTCCTCAGGTGGTCTCCCTCCGATGACTTGACGTTTCCAAAAGCGATGGAGAGTGCATCGGAATACGCGATGGCGGAATGTATGATGATGATTGCCAGTGCATTCCCATAACTGTCGTCCTCGTTGGCCAAATCTGCTACATCTTGTGCCGAATTGCGCAGTGCACGCGCGACGGTGAAGTACTTGGCGGCCGATTCCCGCGCCACTGTCTTACGTCTACCCCGCTTGACCATGCACGACCTCTTC
Source organism: uncultured Gemmatimonadota bacterium (assembly GCA_964447955.1). Lineage (GTDB taxonomy): Bacteria > Blakebacterota > Blakebacteria > Blakebacterales > CAYUVJ01 > CAYUVJ01. The sequence continues at coordinate 5,153 of CAYUVJ010000037.1, read as the reverse complement.
AAGATACGCACCGTAGATTCGCCGACCCTCGGCGATAACAGACCTGATAAGTGGGGCTCCCTCCTCATACTGCTGCGACGCTTGATCCGTCGAAATGACCACCGGGGATAGTCGAACGCCGTATCGGTCGACGAATTCCATAGCACTCATATTCAACTTATCTTCGGCAGGTTCAATTTGGGCGGGATTCTTCACCACCACGAGGAGATCCAGGTCGCTACCGGCTTCGGTTTCTCCTCTTGCCGTACTGCCGAAGATCGCTGCGGCAACAACACCCTTGGCGCCCTCGAATATCCTTACCAGGTGATCGATTATCTCGTTCGACAATTCGCTCTCTTCTCCAAAGACCTTCTCCAGACCGGCGCACAGTCGGTGCTCCCGGCGGATCGCATAAAGGTGTTGCCCGCTCGTGACGGTCCGTTCCACGATGCCGACCCGCGCCAGTTCATCCAGCGATTTCTGCGCAATAGAAGATACGCCTGCTCGTCTAGCTGCTTCGCGACCCGATACGGGATGTGAGACCGTGAAGAGCGTTCGCAGAAGACGGACTTTGGTTTTTGATCCCAGGATATGGTCTAAAGGATCGAAGAGCATGAAACCCCTGTCGCCCGGTTTCGCCCATAGCAAGTGATATATATAAATAGCAAATGCTATAAATAGATGTCAAGTGCTGTCTCTCCTCCTCTTCCCCGAAGTGACATCCGAAACCTATCCTCTGTCCGACGCAATGCGTTCTACCGCTTCGAATAGCGAATCATCCGCCAGATGGGCATACCGCTGTGTGGTCATCAACTCCTTGTGCCCCAGAATCTTGGCGACCTTAAAGGTTGGCGCATGCCGGTGTTGGCCGCCACCAGGACCAGGCAGCGAAGATCCGGGTCGCAGGCTTCGAGCAGGTCCCGGAACTCCTCGGGCTCCAGGTAGCGGTCCCCCATCCGCTGTTCCCTGAACCGCTCTATGAACTCGACGGGATTGTCTTCCCGGTATCCCCAGGCACGCGCTTTCTTGATCATGCTGCTCAGCCGGGCGAGGTACCGGTTCGCCGTGGCCGGCTTGAAACCCTGGCGCCTCAGGTCGGCCAGGAAGTGCTCGATGTCCGAACTGCGGATATCGTGGATCCAGGGGTCGCCGAAATGAGACCGGATCCGCTGCAGCCGGCCCAGTTCCTTGCGCCACGACTTGGGATCTTTGACCTTCAGGTAGTCTTCGACGTAGCGCTCGCTGAAATCGAATAGCCGGATCCTGCGGTCCGGCGGACGAGTCCCTGACATGCCGTCCTGCTTCCATCGGCGGCCGGGAGGTGGACCAACACATGTGCACGCGTTACTCAGGGGGGAGCGTTTTGTCATTTGACGACAGTGTCGTCATTTAACATACTATATGACGACCATGTGGACACCGACGCCCCATATTACCCGGACGCTGCATCTCGGAGCGCTTCTGGAGAAGAAGTCCTACTTTCTCCTAGGCCCCCGTCAGACCGGGAAGACGACGCTGATCCGTCACACACTTCCCGAGGAAACCCGTGTCTACGACCTGCTGGACAGCGGGACCTTCCTCGCACTCAGCCAGAACCCCGGCCGGATCGCCGAGGAACTTGAGCCATCGACCCGCGTCATGGCCATCGACGAAATTCAGCGCTTGCCCATATTGCTCAATGAGGTCCATCGCCTTATCGAGGAACACGGAATCCGGATCCTGTTGACCGGTTCCAGCGCACGGAAGCTCCGCCAAGGGGGCGTGAACCTGCTCGGCGGTCGCGCCCGTACGATGTATCTGCATCCATTGACCTATCGCGAATTGGGGGATCTCTTCGATCTACCGCGGGCGGTCCGCTACGGGACACTCCCCTCTGTCTACTTCTCGGATGATCCCGTGGCCGATCTCCGAGCCTACGCAGGCACCTATCTCCGGCAGGAAGTCGTGGCCGAAGGGGCGACCAGGAACGCGCCTGCTTTCAGCCGTTTCCTGAATGTCGCTGCGTTATGCAACGGGACGATCGTGAACTTCACCCGGGTGGCCAGCGACGCGCAGGTACCGCGTACTACGGTCTATGAGTACTTCGAGATCCTGAAGGACACCCTGATCCTCTTCGAAGTCCCGGCATGGCGCAGGTCATCCAAGCGCAAGCCGCTGGTTTCATCCAAGTATTACTTCTTCGACATCGGCGTCGCTTCCGCACTGCAGGGAAGAGATCTGCGCCCAGGCACTCCGGAATTCGGTACCGGCTTCGAGACCTATATCATGCACGAGCTTTCCAGCTATGCCGACTATCGCTCGACACAGGAACTGTGCCACTGGCGCTCCGCTTCCGGCATTGAAGTCGACTTCATCCTCGGTGACCATACCGCCGTGGAAGTGAAGGCGAAGAGGAATGTATCGGCAAGCGACCTGAGGCCGCTGATGAAACTGGCCGAGGAACACATGCTCAAGCGGTACCTATGCGTCAGTCTAGAGCCGCGCATCCGGGTAGTGGGCGGCGTGACCGTACTTCCCTTCGCCGCGTTCCTGGATCATCTCTGGGACGGAGCGTATGAATAGCCGGACACAGCTTCGCCCCGTCAGTTACAGGGCGCTCCTGACCGGGCCCGTCCTCGGCATCCTGCTATGGGGTACTTCCTGACGAGTCGAACCGGCGTCAGCCGCCGATCGGCTCCCTTCCATCATCCCAGCGGCCGCACGCTCCCCCGGTCCATCGCCACGCTCGCGCCCAGCGAGACACCGGTCAATTGGACCGAGACGCGCGTACGCCCGCCCGCTTCGATCAGGATCCCCTGCATCCCCCGGAACGGGCCGTTCACCACGAGCACGGGTTCTCCATCTCTAAGACCGTCGCCGGTCTCCACGTCCGCCCCCGTGGCCTCGATCCCTTCGACGAGAATCCGCACGGCATCGAGTTCTTCGTCCCGCACCGGGGTCGGGTGCCCCCTCCCGCTCCCGCTCAGCACGGACACCAGTCCCGCCGTCTGGACGACCGTCAGGGTATCCGCCAGCCGGAAACGGGCGAAGGTGTAGCCGGGGAAGAGGGGGAAGGCCACCCGCTTCTTCCGGTCGGCCCACTGCCGCACCTGCTCGATGAGGGGGAGATAGGTCTCGAAACCCGAACGGTCCAGCAGGCGGTCCACCTGCTTCTCGGCCCGGGCACGGGTAAGGCAGGCGTACCAGTGTGGCTCCAGGTCGTGCTCCTGAGATACCCCGACGCGGTGCGAGCCGGATGTCCCGGCCGCCTGCCGGTTCCTGCGGATGACCACGGGCGAAGATCCTGTCCAGTCCGTCGGACGAGTGGAGTCCGTCTTGTCAGAAACCCCATGTTACCTGTGTTCGGCGAGCCTGGGAACGGTAAATGTCGGGCGATCGCAGCGCCTGCCCTGGCCGCCTCAGGGGCGGATCAGGGAGTAGCTGCTGCTGCGTCCTCCACCTGGATTCTTCTTCAGAATGCCCCGCTCCACCAGGTCGAGGATATCCCGGTAGGCCGTGTCCTGTGAACAGTCGGCCAGCCGGGCCCACTTGGAGGTCGTCAGTTTCCCCTCGAAGCCCCCCAGAAGTCGGTCGAGAACCTTGATCTGTCTCCCGGTCAGCGGCTCGGTTCCGAATCGTTCCCAGAACCGGGCCTTCATCATCACGGAACCCAGGGTGTCCTCTGATCGTCGGACGGCTCGCAGGACACAGCCCAGGTACCAATCCAGCCATTCGGTGATATCGACCGAATCCCTCTGGCTCTTCTCGAGGATCTCATAGTATGCGGCTCGTTCCTGCCGGATCTGCGAGGAGACGCTGTAGAACCGCTGCGCACTCCCTTCCGCACGGGCCAGCGACATCTCCGCCACCGCTCGTGACATCCTGCCGTTGCCGTCCTCGAAGGGGTGGATGGTGACGAACCAGAAGTGTGCGATCCCGGATCGGAGAATCCCATCCTGGCCGTCATCCTCATGGAACCAGCGCAGGAATGCCTCGATCTCGCCCTCGATCCGATCGGCCGGCGGTGCTTCATAGTGGATCCTGGCTCTTCCCTCGGGGCCCGAGACGACCTGCATGGGTCCCTTGCGGTCATCCCGCCATCGGCCGCTCACGATCTCCCGCAGTCCACTCTTTCCGGTCGGGAAGAGCGCACGGTGCCAGGAGAGAAGTCTCTCCCGGGTCAGGGGCTTCTCGAAACCCTGCGTGGCGTCCAGCATCACCTCCACGATGCCATCCACGTGCCGATCGGACGGCACAAGTCCTCCGATGTCGAGGCCGAGGCGTCGGGCAAGGGAGGATCGGACCTGGGCGACATCCAGGTGCTCACCCTCGATCTCGCTCGTCTTGACCACCTCTTCGGTCATAAGCCTCAGTGTGGCCTCCTGCTTGAGCTGGAATCCCAGCGATTCCATCCGGCCCAGAAGCCGCCCCAGTTCGAATCGCGTCTCTGCCAGGGGCACAGAGAGGCGTCCGATATCATGCCTGAGTATGGGCCATTCCTTCTGATTCCAGATATACATGGTTATTCTCCGCTGACTGTGCGGATAATATATCCTGCCCGGTCCGCCGGGAACAGGTCAATCAACGCACGAATTGCGGAGATTGGCGCCTCCATTCTCCGCACACTTTGCCTATCGGATACTCAGATGGTGCAGGAACTTCCCGCCCGCCCGGTTCAACTCATCCATCCCGGCCGTGACAGATCGACTCGCTGGCGTCTATCTTGTGAAGCGTATTCAAGAGTACCTGACAGCAACGACGGGGCTCCGACCATGACGGAAACCCCGACGGGAAGGAACGTGGCGCATGCGGGTGGGCATCATAGGAACCGGATATGTCGGCCTGGTAGCCGGGGCCTGCTTTGCCGAGACGGGCAACCAGATGGTCTGCGCCGACATCGACGGCGCCAAGATCGAGACCCTGAACCAGGGTCTGAGTCCGATCTATGAGCCGGGGCTGGAGCGCCTGCTCGAGCACAACCTGGCCGGGGGACGCCTGCAGTTCACTACCGACGTGGGGGCCTGCGTGCGGTACGCCGAGGTGATCTTCATCGCCGTGGGCACCCCCGCCGGCGAGGACGGCTCCGCCGACCTCCAGCATGTGCTCGCGGTGGCCGAGACCATCGGCGAGCACCTGGACGATGAGAAGGTCGTCGTCACCAAGAGCACGGTGCCGGTGGGTACCACCGAGAAGGT
>CAYUVJ010000036.1:0-12169 GCA_964447955.1 uncultured Gemmatimonadota bacterium | reverse complement strand
ACTGCCGATCTCCGGGACGATGGCCAGCACGTCCTGGTCGCCGTACTGCCAGTCCACCGCGTCCCCGTTGGTGGGGTAGCCGATCATCTGGTCGCCGGTGCCGTAGGGGTAGTGGTTCCGGCTGGATATGCGGGCCATCCAGTCGGTGTACTCGTCGAGCCGGGCCGGCGGGGTGGCGGTGTAGCCCCAGGCATGTAGGTAGACCGCGCTGTAGGTGTGGTAGTTGATCGCGTACTGGAAGGGGCGCTGGAGCAGCACGTCCCGGGCCGCCCGGGTCTCCGGCTCACTGAAGGCGCTCTCTCCGCGGTAGGTCGCAGAGCTTGGGTTGGAGCTCGAGCCGATGTCGTCGTACCCCCACATGTGGCTCCAGTTGCGGTTCAGATCGACCCCGTCGGAGCCCCATTCGAACTGGCCGCTGGCGTTGTTGTCCCGCTTGTTCTTGCGCCACATCCCGCCGCCGGCCCCCCCGGTGATCACCTCGTTGTAATAGTAGCCGTCGGGGTTGACGACCGGCACGAACCAGAGTTCCCGGTCGCCGAGCAGGTAGTGCACATCCGGGTCCCCCGCGTCCCATTTGTAGGCCAGGTCCGCCACGAAGTCGAAGAGGATCATCATTCCCATCGGTTCCCGGGCATGGATGAGCGCATTGTAGTAGACGGCGGGCCGACTCGGGTCCCCGCCGGCCAGGCCGGTCCCGGGATCGTCCGAGACCCGGAAGGCCCAGATGTCCCGGCCTTCGATCGAGGTTCCCATGGAGAACTTCGGGCTGATGACGTCGGGATGGTCGGCCGCCAGCGCGTCCATGAGCGCTTCGGCCTCAGCCAGCGTGTAGTAGCCCCCCATACTTCCGGGGCCGAGCGAGGCGTCCAGTCGGCGCTGGAAAAAGGCGGTAGCATCGGGTTCAAGGACCTCAGGGACCAACCCCAGTCCCCGGACGGCTGTTTCTTCCTCCGGGGTGAGGAAGAGGACCAGCTCGCGGTCGAAAGGACCGGCGTGGGGCTCCAGCCCCAGGCGGGCCAGGGCTTCCACCTGGGCCCGCGTCGCGGTCCGGACGCGGACCATGGCTACCTGCGCGGGGGGCTGCTGCGGGTCGGGGGGCTGAGCGCCGACCTCGAGCGACCCGCCGATCACCAGGAACAGCAGCAGGAGCGCCGCGGTCGGAGAACGACCGCGCCCGGCTCCCGGATCAGGAAAGCTCGTCGGCCTTCCGGTCGTAACCGGCGATCTCCTCGTCGATGGCCTTGCGCACATGGGTGACCACATCCTCGATCGGGACCTCGACCGTCTCACGGGTGGCCCGGCACACAAGTTCCACGACCCCCCGGGCGACCCCCCGCCCCCCGATGTGGATCCGCCAGGGGATCCCCAGCAGGTCGGCGTCTTTGAACTTGGTACCGGCCCGGACTCTGCGGTCGTCATAGAGCGCCTCGAGACCGGCCTCTCGGAAGCCATCATAGAGCTTGTCGGCCACTTCGACGAGAGCCGCGTCCGAGGTGTTGACACAGAGCAGGTAGACGTCGAAGGGCGCGATCGAGGCCGGCCAGTGGAAACCCTCCTCGTCCACGTTCTGTTCGATGGCGGCGGCCGCGATCCTTTCCAGACCGATGCCGTAAGAACCCATGATGATGGGCCTCATCTCCTCGGCCTCGTCCTGGAAGTGCGCCTTGAGGGCGATCGAGTACTTCGTGCCGAGTTTGAAGATGTGTCCCATCTCGATGGCCGTGATGATCCGGACCGGCTGACCGCAGCTCGGGCAGGCCTCGCCGGACGCGACCGCCCGCAGGTCGACATAGCGTTCCACTCGGGCGTCACGGGCCAGGTCGAGATGGATCACATGGTAGTCGGTCCGGTTGGCCCCGGTGGCCCCGTCCTTCACCCCTTCCAGCGAGAGATCGGCCAGTACCCTCAGGTCGGCCGGGGCCCCCGCCGGGCCGATGAACCCGGCCGGTGCGCCCATGATCCGTTCGACCTCTTCGGGCTCGGCCGGCCGGACCGGGCTGCCCGCGGCAGCCATCGCCTTGGACTCGTGCAGCTCGTGACTGCCGGGCACCAGGAACATGACCGGTTCGTCCTGGGCGGTCATATAGAGCAGGCTCTTGATGAGCCGTTCGGGGGCCAGGCCCAGAAAAGCGCTGACCTCGTCGATGGTGCGCTGATCCGGAGTAGCGACCTCTTCCAGGTCCCCACCGGAGCCGGGGTCCACCCGCCAGGCGGTCCGCGCCACTTCCACATTGGCCGCATAACCGCAGGCCTCACAGACCACCGCCTGGTCCTCCCCGGCCGCCCCCTCGACCAGGAACTCCTGCGAACCGCTCCCCCCCATCAGTCCCGAGGAGGCCCCGGCGACGAAGAACCGCAGACCGCAGCGGGCGAAGATACGGCGGTAGGCCAATGCGTGCAGGTCGTAGGAACGGTCCAGTCCTTCGGGCGAGGCGTCCAGGCTGTAGGAGTCCTTCATGATGAACTCGCGCGAGCGCAGCACGCCGGAGCGAGGTCGCGGTTCGTCCCGGAACTTGGTCTGGATCTGGTACCAGATCTGCGGCAGGTCGCGGTAGGAGCGGATCTCCGCCCGCGCGATGTCCCCGATCACCTCCTCGTGGGTCGGCGCCAGGAGGTAGGGACGCCCCTTGCGGTCCTCGAGCCGGAACACATCCGGTCCGAAGTCGGCGTTCCGGCCGGTCTCGTCCCAGAGATCCTGGGGATTGAGCGCCGGAAGGTGGAACTCCTGCCCGCCGATGGCGTTCATCTCCTGCCGGATGATGGCCTGGGCCTTCAGGATGACCCGCCACATGAGCGGGAGGTGGGAGTAGACCCCGGCGGCCAGCAGGCGGACCATGCCTCCTTTGAGCATGACGCGGTGGCTGACCACCTCGGCATCCGAGGGGATCTCCTTGAGGGTGGGAATGAAAGCGGAAGAAAGCCGCATGGATACGTCCTGGTCCCGGGTGGTCGTTCGTCCTCCAGCGCTCGGGAAGGGCGTCAATATACGACTAATACGCCGCCCCGACCAGCAGCCGACGGGGATCGACGTAGAAGAGCCGGCGGGCAACCGGGTCGACCGCGAAGACCGGATTGGTGGCGCCGATGGGCAGTTGAAGGGCGATGCGCCCGGCCGGCAGGTCCACGCCGGTGAAGAGCGGGCCGGCCGATCCCTGGGCGATGAACCAGAGGACCTGGGCGCCCTCCCCCTCGCCACCGGTCATCACCAGTCGGTGGTCTGCATAGTCGGCCGGTCCGCGGCCGATCCCGGGCAGATTGCCCACGTCCAGGGTCCAGCGATCGGTCCCATCGGGTCCGATGCCCCAGAGCCGGGTGCCGCCCTCCCCCGCGTGCAGAAAGACCAGGCCGTCGACCATCGGCAGGCACCATTCCAGCTCCCGCCCGGCGTTCACCCGGTAACGGCGGTCGATCCGGCGCAGACTCCGTCCCCGGGCCGGGTCGATGAGCGCCGAGGTCCCACCCGGCTCACCCGTCAGGACCCCGGAGGGGCCCCAGACCACCGCCGAACCCGGTCCGGTGTCCATCCTCACCTCCCGGTCCCAACCTTCCTGCCCGCCCTGGCTGTGGAAGGTCTGGAGCCGGCGCCCGTCGCCGCGACGCAGGAGGAACCAATCCTCCCGGAACCCGACCGCCTGCCACGGTTCCGGCCGCGTCCAGAGGATGCTCCCGTCATCGCGTGAGAGCCGGTGGAACCGTCCGCCCAGGGCATAGAGTCGGTCGGCGTAGAGACCCAGGTGCAGGTCATCGACCCCCTCCTCCCCCTCCAGGAAGGCCAGCCAGCGCAGTTCCCCGCCGGCGAGGGCGACCGCCTTGACGGCCGGGGGACGCTCGCCCCGGTCGAGCAGGAAGAGTCGGTCGCCCTGAGCGGCCAGCACCCGGGCCGGGTCCCACCCCTGACCGTACGGCCGAGCGGCCAGCAAACCCAGCGAGGTCTGCCAGATCGAGCGTCCGTCGGCCAACGCCAGGGCGAAGAGGGTCCCCCGCCCGTCCGCACTCCGCACCAGCACCAGTAGACGGTCCTGCCCGGGCGCCGGGAGCACATGGACGGCATCGCCCTCGGCCGGGGCGGTCCGCCACAGCCCCTGACCGGTGGCACAGTCGTAGAGATAGAGGGCATAAGAGGCGCCGACGGGTTCGTCCCGGGGTCCGGTCTCGCGGGCCGAGCGGTAGAGCACGACTGCCTTGCGGGTACCGGGGACGTCGAAGACCAGGAGCTCACGGGCCCCTCCCCGCTCGGCCCGCCAGAGCTGGCGGCCGGTGGCCGCATCGAAACCGACCACTCCTTCCTCGCCGATCGCCACCGGGCTCCCGCCGGCCACCTGGAGCCGGGTGAAGCGGTGTCCGACGCTCTGTTCCCAGAGCATCTGCTGCTGGGCCCCGGCCGGGCCAGGCGGGAAGAACAGCAGGGATACCGGAAGGAGGAACAGGGCGGCGGGACGCAGGGCGGTTCGGATCATGTCCGTGGGACTCCCGGTCGGGACCCGTGACGGGTCAGGACGGTGGCGGTGCACGGACTGGATAGTGCCGCAGCCCGGGCGGTCATGCAAGCGGCGGAATCCCCGGCTCAGCGCTCCCGCTCGAGCAGGGTCTCTTCCAGGTCCATGGACACGCTCCGGATCGCAGGTGATCTCCCGTCCTCACCTACCCGACGTACGAAGGGTCTCGATTAGTCTACGGGGACCGACCGGGGGGCCGGGAACGAAAAGGGAGGTCGCGGGCGCAAGCGGTCGGGAGGACAAGCAGGACGGGACGGCCGCAGATGGCGACCGCCCCGCTGAAGATGGTACCCCGAACAGGATTCGAACCTGTGACCTCATGCTCCGGAGGCATGCGCTCTATCCAGCTGAGCTACCGGGGCGTCTCTCCCGGCCGCAGCCGGGCCCTCCAATTTGCACCCTGGATGCGACTCAGGCAACCTCCTGACGCATCAGGTCCCGCATCACCTCGTCCAGCTTCTCCCGTGGGGGACGCAGTTCGGCCACGCCGAAGTGGGCCAGCGGCTTCTCGGGCAGCTTCTCGTACTCGGCCAGCGACGGCCGGTCCTCGCTGATATAGAAGATCCCGGTCAGCAGAAGTTGCTCCCGCTTGGCCTTCTCGAGCAGCCGCAGGGCGGCCAGGCGATCGGTCGGGTCGTGGTCTTCCGTCAGGTGCTTGACCCGCAGGATCGACCCGTCATGGAGCTTGACGCTGGTGACACCCTGGTCGTCGACCTCGGCCGTGATCTCCTGGAAGTCGGGGATGAAGGTGTAGTCGGCGATGGGGTCCTGGTGTTCCTTGCCCCAGGAGAAGGACTTGGTCGAGTCGTCCCGGTTGTTGAAAGTCACACAGGGGCTGATGATGTCGACCAGGGCGGTACCCCGGTGCCGCATGGCGGCCTGCAGGACCTCGCGCACCTGCTTGGCGTCCCCGGCGAAACAGCGGGCCACGAATCCGCAGTCGGCCACCAGGGCCTCCAGACAGGGATCGAGGGTCGGGAATTCGTTCAGTCCGCCGGCGTACTTGTTGACCTGGCCGGGGTCGGCGGTCGCCGAGAACTGCCCCTTGGTCAGTCCGTAGACCCCGTTGTTCTCCACGATGTAGACCATCTGCACGTTGCGGCGCAGCAGGTGCTTGAACTGGCCCATCCCGATGCTGCCGGTGTCGCCGTCCCCCGAGACCCCGACCGCGAGCAGGCTGTGGTTGGCCATCTTGGCCCCGGTGGCCACCGAGGGCATCCGGCCGTGCACGCTGTTGAACCCGTGGGAGGAGGAGACGAAGTAGGCCGGCGTCTTGCTCGAACAGCCGATCCCGCTGAACTTCATCATCCGGGTGGGGGTGATCCCGAGTTCCCAGGCGGCATCGATGATCCGGTTGCTGATGGAGTCGTGACCGCATCCCGGGCAGAGGGTCGAATTCCCCCCCTTGTAGGCGTCGCGCTCCAGCCCGAGTCGGTTGACCTTGGCCGAACGGGGGCTCTTCTGGGTACCGGTCGCCATCTAACGGTCCTCCTGTTCCAGCAGCTTCGTGACGATCCATTCCGCGGTCAGGGCCAGTCCGTCGCAGTGGGCCAGGCTCCGGATGCGGGTGGCCAGGTCGGGGTGCTCACTGCGCAGGATGACCGCCAGCTGACCGTCGAAATTGTTCTCCACCACATAGGCCCTCTCATAACGTTCCAGGAACTCCCTCAGGGTCTGCTCGGTGGGCAGGGCCCGCAGCCGAAGCATACCCGTCTCCAGTCCCTGACCGACCAGCAGGTGCCGCGCCTCGGTGACCGGATCGTGGGTCGAACCGTAGTAGACGATCCCCACTTCGGAAGGGCGGTCCTCGACCACGGGCGGCGGCACCAGGGTCCGGGCCGTCTCGAACTTGCGGTGGAGCCGGGCCAGGTTCTCCTCCCACTCGTCGGGGCGCTCGGTGTACTTGCCGTCCCGATTATGCCCGCTGCCGCGGGTGAAATATGCCGCCCGCGGATGGTCGGTCCCGGGCAGGGTGCGCCAGGGGATCCCGTCACCGTCCACGTCCCTATAGCGCCCCCAGTCCCCCTCCAGCCGTTCCAGTTCGGCGGCGGTCAGGACCTTGCCGCGGTCAGCCGGCGCCTCGGGATAGACGAAGGCGTCGCTCATCCAGACATTCATGCCGAACTCCAGATCGCTCAGCACGAAGACGATGGTCTGCAGACGCTCGGCCAGATCGAAGGCGGTGCCGGCGAAGGTGAAGTGTTCTCCCATGTCGCCGGGCAGCAGGATGACATGCCGGGTGTCGCCGTGGCTCAGGTAGTAGGTCTGGAGCAGGTCCCCCTGGCTGGTACGGGTGGGCATCCCGGTCGAAGGGCCCATCCGCTGGATGTCCCAGACCACGGCCGGGATCTCGGTGAAGTAGGCCAGACCGGCGAACTCTCCCATCAGGCTGATCCCCGGACCCGAAGTGGCCGTCATGGCCCGGGCGCCCGCCCAACCCGCTCCGATCACCATGCCGAGGGCGGCCAGCTCGTCCTCCGCCTGGACGATGGCGTAGTTCGGCCGACCCTCTTCGTCGATCCGGAGCTGCTCGGAGAAGTCCCGGGCCGCGTCCACCACACTGGTGGAGGGAGTGATCGGATACCAACCGATGAAGGTATAGCCCGCGAAGACCGCCCCCAGGGCAGCGGCGGCGTTCCCTTCGATGAGGATCTTCCCGGCGGTGGCGTCCATGGGTTCGACTCGATAGGGGTCGCGCTTAGTCTCCCGCTGGGTGAAGAGGTCGGCCGCCTTCTCCACCACCCCGAAGTTCAGGTCGACCGGGCCTTTCTTGCCCGGGAACTGGGTCTGCAGAGCGTTCCGTACCGCCCGGCGGTCGATCCCCAGCAGTTCGGTCAGGTAGCCGACATAGATCATGTTGGCCACATAGGGCTTGAGGGTCGCCGCCACGTCGACGTCCTTCAGGATCTCTTTGACCGGCATCCCGTAGTAGAAGACATCGTCCCGTTTCGGGACGTCCCAGTCGTCGGGGTACAGGACAACCCCACCGGCGGGGACCCGGGCCATGTCCTCATCGGCCGTCTCGGGATTCATGACCACACAGATCTCGGCCGGGTCCTTGCGGGCCAGGAAGCCCTCCCCGTTCACCCGAACCGTGAACCAGGTCGGCAGTCCCTTGATGTTGGAAGGGAAGAGATTCTTACCGTTGACCGGGATGCCCATGTCGAACAGGGCCCGCATGATGACGATGTTGCTCGTCTGACTCCCCGATCCGTTCTTGGTCGCCGCGATGATCGAGAAGTCGTTGCTGATCGTACCGTCAACGGCCGGGGGACGAACCTCCGAGGCCCGGGAAGACCCAGCACTCATCCTGACTGGCTCCTTGGAAACGCGCGCTCTGGTAGGCGGAGGACGGGGGGAATGCTCCCGTTCCCGTGCGAGACCTCAAGATATCAAGCGTATCGACACAGGCAACAGTCAAGCGGGGCCGATCGGGACGGCGAAAGGGACTACTCCCGGCTGCCGGAACGCTCCCGATCGACCTCCGTGGTCGCGGCCGGCGAGGAGGTGCGGCCGCCCGAACGGAGAAAGGCCTCAAACTCGTCCTTCATGATGAGATAACGGCCGCCCACCCGGATACCGGGCATCAGGCCGCTCTTCAGGTACTTGAGGACCGTCTGGCGGGAGACGCCGAGGATCTCAGCGACCTCACTGACGAAATAGACGCGGCGTGCAACGTCCATGCAACCATCACTCCTGTAAGACACCGGTCCATCCCGATGCTCGTTCATCCGGACCGAAGGTCTTTCGGAAAGACGCGACGTTAGCACACCTGTTGAGACGATGTCAAAGGGATTTCAGCAATTCTGCACCTAGTTACGTCTGGTTGGACGACGCTACTCTGAACCGTCGTTACCTACCACAGCGGCCAGGGCAGCCAGGACCTCGGGGTCGAAGTAGCGGTTGACCTTACCTTCCATGAACCGGACGGCGGCCATGGGTTCCAGTCCCTTGCGGTAGGGTCGGTCGGAGACCAGGGCGTCGTAGACATCGGTAGTGGCCAGTACCCGTGCCTCCCGGCTGAGCTGGTCCCCCTTGAGCCGATCGGGATAGCCCGATCCGTCCAGGCGTTCGTGATGCCGCAAGATCCATTCGTGGAGTTCATCGAAGACCGACCCGCTCTGCTTCAGGATATGGTCGGTGTACTGGAGGTGCCGCTTCGCCTGCTCGTATTCCGGGCCGGTGAGCCACTTGGGCTTGTCCAGGATCTGGTTGCTGATACCGGCCTTGCCCAGATCGTGGAAGAGACCGGCCAGACCGAGTGAGGCGGCCAGGTCCTCGGCCATCCCCATCTCGAGAGCGACCAGATATGTGTGCCGGGCCACGTGCCAGGAGTGACGCTTCCGGTAAGGCGACTTGGCGTCCACCAGTTCGACCAGCCGGTGCAGATAGCGGGCGACTTCCAGATAGCTGAGCTGGAGTCGTTCGGCCGGCAGCCGGGTAGTCAAGTGACGTGCGAGCTGGCCGCCGGTGAAGATCCCCCAGAAACGGACGTTCTGGACCGCCTGGACCAGAGTGCGCGCGATCGCGGGGTCGATCTGCCCCCCCGACAGCTTCATGGCCTCACTCCGTACGAACTCGGGGCTGTGCCCCTTCTCTCCGGCCCGGGAGATCGCCGTCTCCAGGCAATCGCCGGCGGTCAGGGCCCGAAGGGCCGGGGCGATGTTCTCGCCCCTCAGACCGGTGGGATAGCCGTGCCCGTCGTAGCGTTCGTGGTGACCGTTGACGAGCATGGTGACCGACTGCGGGGTGCCCAGCTCGGTCAGGATCCGGGCTCCTTCGGTGGTGTGGGCGATGAGCAGTTCCGAGACCCGCTGGATGTTCCCCTTACGGACCATGCCTTCGAAGTCGTCGACCGCGTCGAGGGGGTGGGATATGAGCAGAGTGACCTCGGGCTCGCTCATCATCTCGCTGAGTTCGGAGGTGATCCGCAACAGTCCGATATCGTGGAAGAGTGCGGCCAGGGTGACGTCGGTCAGTTCGTCAGCGCCCAGTCCCAGAGCCGCTGCGATCTCCTGGGCGATATAGGCTGCCCGCTGGGCGTGGCCTATCGAGTGTCCCTCCGTCAGGTCGAGCGCCGCTCCGTACATACCGCCGATCTCGATCAGCCCCAGTTCGACGGCGGTCTTCTCCCCTCCCCCCGACCGTTTGTCGACCGGAGGCTGACTTTCGATCTCCTCATAGACGAGGTTCCAGATCCGGCGGCAGAATTCTCTACTCATACGACTCCGGGCCGGAGGTTCGGGGCGCTCACTCGGCCCGCCGGAAGCGGGCCCTTTCCAGCCGGCGGCAGGATATCACAGGCAGGGAGGCCGGCCAAGAGGGTTCTGTACCCATATGAGAACGCCGGCTGGGCCGGACGGCTCCAGCCGGCGGACGGATGTGATCCCACCTCACCGCGGGGTTCGATCAGCGGATCTTCTTCTTGTGCCGGTTGGCACGCATGCGCTTCTTGCGCTTGTGCTTCGCGATCTTCTTGCGCTTGCGCTTCTTACCACAGGGCATCGACGTTCCGTCCTCTATTCGAATCGCTCATATATGTGGTTCAGACTTGAAAATATAGGAATGTCATCCGTTTCAGGAAAGAGCCAAAATGCCCTTCAGGGCCGCTGGCCTCGACCGAGTATCTCGAGCTGGCTCCGGGCCTGGGCAGCCAGGGGGCTGGACGGGTCGTCCTGGACGGTCCGCTGCAACCACTCCACGGCGCTCTCCTCATCCCCCATCTGCAGATAGACGATACCCAGGTTGAACTTGGCCGTGGTGAACTCCGGATCGGTGGATAATACCCGCTGGAACTCAGTGATGGCCTCCGAGCGGCGCTCGAGCCGGTTGAGAGCTGTTCCCAGATCGGTCCGCAGAATGGTGTCGTCGGGTGCGGACTCAAGGGCCCGGCGGTAGAGGGTCACCGCTTCCTCAAAGTTACCGATATCGAAGAAGAGGTTGGCGGCCTCGGTGATGATGCCCGGGTCGTCAGGCCTCTGGAGCAACCGGGCCTGGACGTCCTGTAGCCGGCGCTGCATATCCTGCATCCGCTCCAGGTCGGCTCCGGTCGGCATCCCGGGCATCGATGTTGCGACCGGCGACCGGTTCTGCATCCCTATGAAGAACAGGACGAGGATGGTGAGACCGGTGAAGACCGCCACCGGGGTGCGGTAGGGACCCAACCAGCCTCCGGCCTCCTGCGGCTGGCGGGACCGGGAACCGCGCACGGTCCGACCCTTCCCCCTGGTCCGGCCGGCGGGTCGACCGGAGGTCCGACCCTTCTCGCCGGCTTTGCGGGCGTTGGTCTCCTCTACCGGGGCACCGCATTCCGGGCAGAAACGGGCCTCTTCGGGGAGGGATGATTCACAGGCTCGGCAGATGGCGGACATACGTCTCACGACCTCCTCAGGTGCTAGGCGTCCCGATTCGGTCTCAGTCTCCGGTCTCGTTCCGAGTGGCGACCGCGTCCTTCAACTCCCGTGAGGGCTTGAAGGTCGGCACGAACTTAGCCGGGATGTCCACCGGTTCCCCGGTTCGTGGGTTCCGCGCCCGGCGGGCAGCCCGTTCCTTGATCTTGAACGTCCCGAAACCCCGGATCTCGATGGTGTCGCCGTCGACGAGCGCCCGCTTGAGCGTCTCGATCATCCCCTCGACGACCAGGGCGGTGTCCGTCTTGGTCAAGCCCGTCGTCTGGGCGATATGTTCGACGATCTCAGCCTTCGTCATTCCAACTCGCTCCTTCCCGTCACGATCCTAGCTTCAAGGCATCCGATAATAGACATGGGGTGCATCCAGCGGGCCGACCCCGGCCTGGCGCAACACGACCTCGAGAGCGTCCTCCAATCCAGCGTGTCCCAGCAGCATATCCCAGACGGTGATCCGGGGCGGACGGGGTGGACGGACCAGCCGCGGGTCCTCCCCCACCCCCCCCATCTGACCGGCCACGTCGCAGGCGGATCGGAAGTCGCCGAGCACATCGGCGAACCCCCAGCCCACTGCCTGGCGGCCGGTGAAGACCCGGCCGTCGGCATAACGACGCAGGGTCTCCTCATCGATCCCCCGCCCGGCCCGCACGACCTCGAGGAACTGTTCGTAGGAATCGCCGATGACCTCCCGGAACCAGCTCCGATGGGCCTCGGTGGGATCCTCGACCGGAGAGCCCATCGCCTTGTAGGGCCCGGTGGTGATCGTCTCCCACTCAATCCCGATCTTCTCCAGCAACCCCTTGGTGACCGGGTACTCGACGATCACCCCGATGCTCCCGGTCAGGGCAGCCGGATGGGCGACGATCGTGTCGGCGGCGCAGGCGAGATAGTACCCGCCGCTGGCCGCCACCGTTCCCAACCAGGCGACTACCGGCTTCTTCTCCTCGGTCCGGACCCGGAGGAGGGCCCGATGGATCTCGTCGGATCCCACCACGCTCCCGCCCGGGCTCTCGATTCGGACCAGGAGGGCCTTCACGTCACTGCGGGCGGCCAGGTCCTCGATCTCCCGGACGGTGCGTTCCCCATTCCCGATCGGGCCGCTCACCGTGACCACCCCGATCGCCGGGCGGAGACCGAAGCCGAGGGCCAGCCCATCCTCCTGACGGCGGGCGATGGAGAGCAGCCACAGTCCCAGGATGAACGCGGCGACCGTCCAGAGCATGATCCGGCGGTAGGTGGTGGCGGAGAAGGCCATGGCCGATCAGA
>CAYUVJ010000035.1:1498-12268 GCA_964447955.1 uncultured Gemmatimonadota bacterium | reverse complement strand
CGGGCGTCATGGCGATGTCGGTCGCCTGCATGCAGGTGCTTACCCATTCCAGGGTCATCGAACGCGGAGCGGCCAGCGGGGTCCCCACCGCGCGGCAGAGCACCAGGTGGGCGATCAGGCCCATGGCCCGGCTGGTCCCCAGCAGGACCGGATAGAAGTCGGGGTCCTCGAGTCCGAAGTGATAGAGCATGCATCCGGCGGCGACATCCACGGTCGGCCAGCGGTAGACCGGCTGTCCGGCCTCGCGCAGCACCTCGGGGATGACCCGGCTCCCCACGTCCATGGTCCGGAAGAGGGTGTCCTTCGGGTAGTTCTTCTTCCCGTAGGCGTGCAGGACCTGGAAGCGGGGATCGACCACCCGAAGGACGGGGTGGCCGTAGCCCGGGATGCGGCCGTGCTCCTCGTACCAGGCTTCGGCGAACGCGCGCATCCGAGTTGCCGAGGGGACACCGCCGGCCGCACTGTGGGCGGCCAGGTGGAAGCGGGTCGCCTCGGCGCTGATCCGCCCGTGCAGGGGCGAGGAGAGGCCGCACAGTCCGCCGGCCACCGCGAAGTAGGGGTCGGCCAGTCCCGAGCCCACCACATGGGTGGTGAAGGCGCTGATGTCCCCCCCCTCGTGGTCGGCGTGCACCACCAGGAAGCGGCGCATCATGGCCATGAAGGCCTCGCTCCGCAGGCCCATCATGCGCACCAGCCCGGCCGTCCAGTCGGGGTTGAAGCGCCCCGCGCGCGGCTTGCCGTCGGCGTACTTCTTCCGGTAGACGAGGCCGACCAGGGCGGGCAGGCGGGCCATCAGGTCGAGCCCGTCCTCCAGGGCCGCCTCCCAGTGCTCCTCGGGGTCCATCCCCGTCTCCCAGCGGTGCCGGAAGACCGAACCCTCTTCGAGGGCCAGCAGGCCGGTCACCAGCATGGTCAGCGGTGGGGCCTTCCTGGGCAGGGCGCCCATCGCCCGCACGGCGTGCGGGGGGAGTCCGGCGCGGGCCTGCAGGTCCTTCATCAGTCCCTGGCGGTCGCGGGCCGAAGGAAGGGCGCCGGTCATCAGCAGCCAGAAGACGTCCTCGGGCAGGCGGTCCTTCAGGTCGGCGATGGGGATACCCCGGATCGACAAACCGGTGTCGGGATCTACGCAGGAGGTGTTGCAGACCAGCGCCCTCACCCCCTGCAGGCCTCCGAAGGCCTGCTTGACCGTGATCTCGGAGACGACCTTGTCCCCGTATTCCTCCACCAGTTCGTTGACGCGGGCGCGCAGCCCGGGGATCTGTTCGGCGAGGACTGCTTTCAACGTGGGCATGGACCGATCTCCCGTATCACGCTTCGCTCAATCGGACCGGTCGGCAGGGCCGGTCCGGATGCGGTCGGTGGGCAGGACCGTGCGGCTATCCTAGCAGGGACGCATCGCGGCCTGCCAGCGGGGAGTCGGACCGGCGGAGGCGGTCGGCGGCGCGACGGGTCGGGTGCTGCGGGTCGGTCCCGGCGGGTCAGTGCCGGCGGGTCAGTGCCGACGGCGCAGCCGCAGGAGTCCCTTCAGACCCATGCGGCCGAAGTAGAGGAAGCGCCGCAGATAGGCGCCCGGCAGCTGCCGGGTGCGGGTCAGGCCGTACTGCAGGCGCATGAAGACGGGGGTGGGACAGAGCAGGCCGAAGAGCAGCCGCAGCCGGGCCCCGAATCCCTCCTGGACCAGCAAGGTGGCCAGGCTCTCCCGCCCGTCCACATCGGGCGAAGAGGCCAGCAGACGGACGATGCGTCCCTCCCGGGAAGCGGGGGGCTCGGCCGGAAGCGCCTCCAGCCAGCCCTCCGGCAGGGGGGTCCCCCACCCCTCCCACAGCGGTTCGAGCGCCTGCCGCAGGAAGAAGTCCTGGCCGCTGGCCCGGGCGGTCCCGGCCAGCCGGTCCCAGTCCACCTCCCCCCCCAGCCGGCGCACGTAGCGGTCGAGTTCCAGGTCCCAGAGCAGGGGAGCGGCCGGGCCGTGATGGACCCGGTGGAGGGCCAGGTGGAGCAGTTCGTCGTCGGGGGCCAGCCGGCGCACCGGCACCCCGAAGCGGGTCTCCACCAGGGTCCGCCCCCACACCGGCCCCATGTCCAGGCGGGCCAGGAAGGGGGGATAGGCCAGGCTCCAGTGGGGCTCGACGATGAGCGGGCCGTGCCGGTCGCGGAAGTACTTGGTGGTGTAATAGAAGGCGCGCGCGAACCCGGGGCGGCGGTCCATGTCGGCGTAGCCGGCCCCCTTGAGCACCCCGTCCAGCCGGTCGAGGTCCTCGGTCCGCACCAGCAGGTCGAGGTCGCCGGCCGGCCGTCGGGCCGGGTCGCCGTGAAGCCGCTCGGAGAGGACCGGGCCGCGCACTGGGACCACCGGCACCTCGGCCTCGGCCAGCCGGCCCAGCAAGCCCGTCAGCTCCTCGATGAGCAGCAGGTTGCGGGCCGTCACCTCGGCCGCCCGCGCCCTGAGCCGTTCCCACTGGTCGGGGGTGAGTCTGTGGGTCGCGGTCCCGCCAGGACCACCGGTCGGCATCCCGTCGGGGACCGCACCCTCCGCTTGCTCCTGGCCCCTCACTTCCTCCCACAGCAGGACGCTCAGCCCTTCCCGTTCGGCCGCGGTCACCGGGTCGAGACCGGGGTGGCGGGCTCGCAGGCGTTCGATCAGATGCATGTGCGCAGGTTGTCCAGCACCGCGTCCCGGACCTCCTCCAGGCGGTCCAGGTCGCGGGGGTACCAGAGGCGGCGGACCGGCAGACGGGCAGCCAGGTCGGTGGCGGTGTGGAACTGGCGCTCCAGCCGGTCGCGTTCCTCCACCATGGTGTTGAAGGTGTAGCGGGTCAGCTCCAGGAAGGAGGCGGTGGGGCGCAGCGGGTCGATCCGGATCGGGCGGTCGGCCTGCTCGTCGGGCTCGAGGACGTAACAGGCGGCCAGGGGCACCCCTCGGCCATCGAGGGGGGCGAGCTCGGGCGGCATCGGGATGACCCGTTTGGCCACATCGGGATTCATGGGGGTGCCCGGCCGTCCCTCCCCGGGTCCCCCGGCCACACTGGGGAAGAGGGCGGCCACCTCGGGGAAGAGTTTGAGCCGGGGCGGTCCGGGGAAGGTGAAGGGCCCGGCCTCCTCGGTCGAGGTCACCAGCAGGTCGTCGGTGAGCAGGCGGTGTCCGGCGGCCAGGAAGGCGGCTCCCAGGGTCGACTTCCCCCCGCCGGTCTCCCCGATGAAGGCGACCGCCCGGCCCTCCACGGTCACCGCCGTGGCGTGCAGGGGTTCGATCCCCTGCCTCAGCAGGGCGAAGGAGAGGACCTGCCCCAGCAGGTAGGTCTGCAGGGACTCCCGGGTCGCCCCGGCCAGGGGATGGGCCAGCACCTCGCGGCCGCCGGGGTCGACCACGAACTCGAAGAGGTCGGTCCAGCGCAGGTAGATGGAGCCGTCGGGGAGCGGACGGGCGATGAACCAGTCGTCGACCGGCACGGTCACCGGCGCCCCGCGGGCCGCCAGCTCCTTACCGGTGGCCGACCACAGCGCGATCTCGGCCAGCGGGTCGCCGTGCGGTTCGTAACCCGGGAGCGTCAGGTCGGAGACGAGGTCGCACCCGTAGAGACGACAGGCGGCGGTCATGGTCGGCATCGGCGTGCTCCGGGAGAGACCGGAGTCGAGTTCGTCAGGCGGGCTTGGCGGTCTGACGAGTCGCGGGCTTCAGGCCCCCGTCGCTCTTGGTACCCCCCTTACTGCGGGTGAGGTCCCGCAGCGAGCCGAAGAGCGTCATCCGGGGAGGGGTGTAGGGCTTCTTCCGTTCGGTCCGCTTGCTCTTGTCCACGCCTCTCCTCCTCGATCGGACGACCGGCGGCGGCGGGCCGGTCGCGGTACCTGTATCCATTATGGACGCAGGCTCCGACCAGTGGAAGCGGTTCTTGGACTCGGGGATCTCTGGACTCAGGCGGAGTTCCCGGATGGACCGGCCGGCGCCAGGGGCAGGAAGTCCCCCTCGGCCGGGACCGGAGTGACCGCCCGCCCCTCGTGTTCCAGCCAGGCGTGGGCCAGGAGCCGGGTGCCGTCCTTGCGCACCCCGATCTGCAGGCGGGTCACCACCCCCCGGTCGGCCAGCAGCCGGGCGGTGGCCAGCGCGCGGGTCAGGCAGGTCGCGGGGGGCAGGGTGTAGCGCCCGGCCACCTCCACCAGCCAGGCCACCCGGTCGATCTGTCCGGAGGTGAGCGGCGGGGTGCCGGGGCCGGCGGGAGTGGCGGTCCCGGGGCCGGCGAGAGCGGCGGTCTCGTGGGGTGGCGCGTCGGCCCGTCGCGCGGCCCGCCGCTGGATCCGGGCCCAGATCCGGTCGAGCGGTTCGAGTCCCAGCCGGGGCCAGAGCAGGGTGAGGTGCCACCAGGCCCTCAGCAGCAGGACCTTCTCCGCCGCCGGCCGGTGCCGGAACTCACGCAGTTCCCGGATCATCCTTGGTCGCCGCCTCATCGAGTTCTGACGATCCGGCAAGCTCCGTCACCGGTCCCTCGCCCCTCTCCAGTCCGGGCCCCGAGCCCCCTGGGGGGCCCCCGGCCGGCTCGATGTAGACCAGGTCGTGGTCCCGCATCTGGGTGACCATGCGGAGCAGGTCCTCCCGGGCCTGGGCCTCCTCCACTTCGAACTGCTCGACCAGCAGGTCGAGGATGGGCTGCAATCGCCCCTCCTGCTCGATCCCCTGCCAGATCAGGGTCCCCACCAGGTCCAGACCGAAGTAGGCGCCCGACCGCAGGTGGAGCAGGACGGTCTCCCCGCCCATCTCCCGGAAGAGCACCCCCGGGGCGGGCCGGATGACATCGTCCCAGCCCATCTCTGTGGTCATGACATCCTCTTCCGTGGTCGGGCCGGGCCCGGTCCCCTGGTGGCGGTACGCAACCCAATCTAGCCGGGCCGGTCCACGGAGGCCAACGGTAGTGGCCGCCGGGGTCTGGTCCGACCCCCCATTCGGGTAGTATGCTCCCGGGCCAGGAGGCGCGCCATGCCCCGACCCGTCCTGATCCTGTCCGCCCTGGTCCTGTCCTCACTCGGCTTGACCGCCCGGACCGTTCCCGCACCCACGGACACCGCCTCGCCCTCCCAGGATTCCTGGCGGGAGACCGCCCTGGCCGGTCTGGAATGGGTCCGCGCGCAGGGGGTGGACGCCGGCGAGGGGGCCCTGCTCTTCCCCGACGTGCCCGGTGAAGACGGCACCCCGACCGAGAACCCCGACCTCTACCACGGCCAGGCCGGCCGGGTGCTGGGTTTCCTGCAGGCCTTCGCGGCCACCGGCGACGAAGGGTGGCGGCGGACCGCGGAGCAGGCCCTGGCCGGACTGGTCCGTCTCCAGGCGGCCGCCCTGCAGACCGGACGCCTGGACGCCGGGCTCTACTCGGGCCTGGCCGGGACCGGCGGCGCCTACCTGGTGGCCGGGCAGATCCTGGGCGATCCCGACTGGACCTCGCGAGCGGTGGCGGTGGGCGACTCGCTGGTGGCCTGGTCGCACCGCGCCGGGGTCGGCCTGGACTGGAACGGGGTGAGCGACATCATCGGCGGTAGCGCCGGCACCGGTCTCTTCCTGCTGCGGCTCCATGAGGTGACCGGCCAGGCCCGGTTCCTGCGGGCCGCCGAGAGCACGGCCGTGCACCTGGCCACCGTCGCTCGGCCCGACCCCGACGGCCCGGGCCGCTGGTGGCCGATGGCCGAGGGGGCCGACCTCCACTACCCCAACTTCGCCCACGGCACGTCCGGGGTGGCCTTCTTCCTGCGCCGGGTCGCCGGGCACACCACCGATCCGCTACTGCGCACCCAGCTGCTCGAGGCCACCGCGGCGGGAATGCGCTGGCTCGAGGCCCACGGAGAGGCCGGGGCCTGTGTGGTCTATCACCACGAACCCGGGGGCGAGGACCTGCAGTACGCCGGCTGGTGCCACGGCCCGGTGGGGACCGGGCGGCTCTTCCTGCTGGCTTCCTCCGACGGGCTGGCCCTCCCGCCGGACCTCGGGTCCGCGGCCTGGGTCGGGACCGAGTGGCTGCTGGGACTCGGGCCCGAACCCGGGGAGAGCCCTTCGGGCTACTGGGGTAACGTGAGCGTCTGCTGCGGCACGGCGGGGATGTTGGCCTGGTTGCTCGACCTCCACCTGGCCACCGGCGAGGTCGCCTGGCTGGAGCAGGCCCGGACCTACGCCCGGGTGCTGACCGGGTGGGCCGTCCGGGACGGGGCCGGGGCCCGCTGGCCCCAGGCCGAGCACCGGGTGCGGCCCGAACTGGTCCAGGCCCAGACCGGCTGGATGCAGGGGGCGGCCGGCATCTCGGCCATGCTCCTGCGCCTCCACCTGGTCGAGCAGGGCCGGGCGGCCGACATCGTGCGCCTGCCCGATGAGCTCTGGTTACCCTGAGGCTGGGATTTCGAATGAGGAGGAGATGCGTGAGGCAGAAGAACCGGATCGGCACCATGGCCGCAGGACCCGTCCTGGCCGCCGCCCTGACGGCCGTCGTCCTGACCACCCTGGTCCTGGTTGCCGTCCCCCGTGATGCCGCCGCCCAGGAGCCCGGCTGGAAGAACACCGCCGAGATCAGCTACGTGGTAGCGGCCGGGAACGCCAGCATCGCCACCCTGGGGTTCGGGGACAAACTCATCCGCCGGTGGGAGAAGTCACAGTTCGAGTTCCGGGTCAGCGGGATCCGGGCCGAGAGCGTCATCTACACCCGCACCGTGTCGGCCGCCGGTCCGCCGCCGGTGGTGGACACCGACAGCGAGACCAACGTGACGGCCGAGAACTACGCCGTCGCGACCCGGTTCAACCGGACCATCTCCGAGCATTTCTTCTGGTATGGGGGGGCGGGCTGGAAGCGCAACCGCTTCGCCGGCATCAAGAACCTCTATGCCGCGGCCGCCGGACTCGGTAACACCTGGATCGACCGGGAGGACGCCAGGTTCCGGACCGAGTACGCCGCCACCTTCACCCGGCAGGAGGACCTGGAAGGGGGCCCCGACGCCGCCCGTTCCTTCGCCGGTGCGCGGCTCTCCTGGAACTACGAGCGGCAGCTGACCGCCAACACCCGCTACTCCAACGACCTGGAACTGGACGAGAACCTGAAGGACACCCAGGACTTCCGGGCCGACATGCTCCACGCCCTGCAGGTGTCCATGAGCAGCAACCTGGCCCTGAAGGTCAGCCTCCAGCTGCTCTTCGACAACCAGCCCGCCTCGGTGAAGGCCGCCGACCCGCTCAGCCTGCTGCCGGCCGGCGAGGTCGCCCTGGTCGGGCTGAAGAAGCTCGACACCGTCTTCACCGTCTCGCTGGTGGTGGACTTCTTATAGTAAGGACTCCGCTGGCGGAGCCGCGGACGGAGCCGCATATTTTCCACAACGGCCCGCCCGTGCCACTGGGGAAGGTCACTTGACTATGTCCCGTCTGCGGCTGTCCCTCAGAGCGAAGCTCATCATCGGCTTCGCCATCGTCATCCTGCTCGGCGTAGTCCTCTCCGCCGTCGTCGGCGTTCGCTATATCGGTACCACCATCGTCGGCCAGGCCCAGGAGAAGGTCCGACTCGACCTGAACTCGGCCCGCGAGATCCTGTTCCAGGAGCAGGAGCGGGTCCGGCTGGTCGTGCGCCTCACCGCCGGCCGCTACTTCCTGCGCGATGCCGTCCTCCGCGCCGACCTCCCCACCCTGGCCCAGGAACTCCCCCTCATCCAGGCCAACGAGCGGCTCGACCTGCTGCTGCTGACCGACCCGGCCGGCCGGGTCGTGGTGCCGGCCGCCGACCGGGCGTCGGTCGATGAACACCCCTTCGCCCGGCTCATCGGCCGGGCGCTGGAGACCGGCGCCGACACCGCCACGGTGACCTTGGCCCCCCCCGCGACCATGCGGCACGGCGGGGAGTCCCTGGCGGTCCGGGCCCGTACCGAGGTCTTCACGACCCCCCGGGCCCTTCACCGTCCCGAGCGGGTCTCCGAGGCGGGTATGATGCTGGTGGCCGCCGCCCTGGTCCGGGACTACGAGGGCACGGTCATCGGAGTGCTCTGCGGCGGAATCCTGCTGAACGGCAACGAGCGCCTGGTCGACACCATCCGGGACGTCGTCTACTACGGCCAGACCCATGCCGGACGCAACATCGGCAGCGCCACCATCTTCCTCGACGACATCCGGATCGCCACCAACGTGACCACCACCGAGGGAGAGCGGGCCGTGGGAACCGAGGTCTCGGCCGAGGTCTACGACCAGGTGGTGGGCCAGGGTATCCCCTGGGTGGGCCGGGCTTTCGTGGTCAACGACTGGTACTTCACCGCTTACGAACCGATACGGGACGAGACCGGCGGGATCGTCGGCATGCTCTACGTGGGGATGCTCGAGGCCCCCACCCGCCGTCTGCACGACCGGGTGGTGCTGACCTACCTGCTCATCGCCCTGGTCAGCATCGTCCTGCTCTGGGTCATCGCCCAGTACTCGACCGGCCGCATCGTGCGGCCCGTCCGGGAGCTGGTCGCGGCCACCGAACGGATCAGCCGGGGGGAGTTCGACCAGCGGGTCTCTGTCTCGACGCAGGACGAGCTGGGTGCCCTGGGCGACTCGTTCAACCGCATGAGCGAGGAACTGGCCCAGGCCCAGGGGCGCTACGAGCGTCTCACCCGGACCCTGGAGGAACAGGTCCGGAACAAGAGCGAGGAGCTGGAGGCGGCCCGCGACCATCTCATCCAGTCCGAGAAGATGAGTTCGCTCGGCCAGCTGGCCGCCGGCATCGCCCATGAGATCAACAACCCGCTCACCTCGATCCTCATCAACAGCCAGCTCATCGCCGAACGGCTGGAGACGCAGTCTCCCCACGAGGAGAACCTGGGACTGATCATCGATGAGACCTCACGCTGCAGTTCCATCGTCAAGGGACTGCTCGAGTTCTCCCGCCAGAACCCCCCCGAGCTGGCCCCGGTCGACCTCAACCTACTCATCCGGAGCAGTCTGATGCTCATCGAGAGCCAGGCCATGGCCCAGTCGGTGACCCTGACCACGGTCCTGGACGAGGGGCTCCCGCGGGTCCGGCTCGACGCCAACAAGATCAAACAGGTCGTGACCAACCTGGCCCTGAACGCCCTGGACGCCATGCCGGGGGGCGGGACCTTGACCATCACCACCCACCATCTCCCGGCCGAGGGGGTGGTGGAACTGGCGGTGGAGGACAACGGCTGCGGCATTCCCCCCGAGGTCCTCCACCGCATCTTCGATCCCTTCTACACCACCAAGGGGACCACCGGCACCGGCCTGGGCCTCTCGGTGACCTACGGGATCGTGGAGCAGCACGGCGGCACCATCACCGTCGAGAGCAGCGTGGACATAGGAACCACCTTCATGATCCGCCTCCCCCTGGCGGGGCGAGCCGCGGACGTCGTGTGAGAGGAGAGCCATGCCGGAGAACGCGAAGATCCTGGTTGTCGACGACGAACTCCCGGTCTGCAAGAGCATCGCCAGCACGCTCTCGGACCGGTATACGCTCGTCGAGTGCGCCCTCAGCGGGGAAGAGGCGCTGAAAAAGGACAGCACCAACCTCTACGACATCGTTATCTCCGACCTGATGATGCCCGGGATCAGCGGGATGGACCTGCTGGCCGCCCTCAAGCGCCGGCGCCCCGAGGTCCTGGTCATCCTGGTCACCGGCTACCCCTCCATCCGGACCGCCGTCCAGTCCATCCGGATGGGGGCCTTCGACTACCTGCCCAAGCCCTTCACCCCGGTGGAGCTGCGCAGTATGGTCGCCCGCGCCCTGGCCACCCGCCTGCTGGCCGCCCCGGCCGCCGACGAGGAGCTGGTCTTCACCGGCTCGGTCCCCGAGGGGCGGCACGCCATCCAGGGCAACTCCTGGGTCGAGGTGGGCGCCGACGGGATCGCCCGGGTCGGGCCGCACCACGCCCTCACCCTGCCCATCCGCCGCATCCTGTCGGTGGAGCCCCCCCAGGCGGGAGATCTGCGCTACCAGGGAGAGGTCTGCCTGCGCATCACCGACGGCCGGCAGATGATCCACCGGCTCTGGACACCGGTCTCCGGCGAGGTCCTGGCGGTCAACGAGGCCATGAAGGAGCACCCCGAACTGCTGGTTGCCGATCCCTACGGGGAAGGCTGGGTGCTGACCATCCGGCCCTCCAACCTGGAGACCGATCTGAAGAACCTGGTCCCGCTGGAGATCTGAGGACGAGGTCGGCCCATGTCGGTCCCGGACACCGAGCGGCTCGTCGAGCGCTTCACGGAGAAGCTGGAGGACTATCCCCCCACCCGGCCGGTCTTCCTCGACCCGGCCGGCCGCTGGCAGGAGAGTCCCGAGTCGCTGTATGAGCGGGCCTCCAACGAGCTGTGGCACCGGCTCTGGCGGATGGCCCGCACGTCGGCGGGGCTGGAGAGCGGACTGTGGCCCCTGCTCGAGCCGCTGGCCCCGCCTCCCTGCTGGGAGGCCGCCCGGCGGCTGGCCCGGGCGGGGGGGGTGAAGGAGACCCGGGGCGACGAGGTGCTCGTCGCCCACGAACTGCTCGTCCGCCTGCTTGAAAGGGCCGTCCTCGACCGCCGGGGAGAGGAATGGGTGCCCGACTGGAACCGGTCGGGGCGGCACCGGCAGCACGACCTCAAGCGGGCCAGGGTGGTTCTCGACGAGCGGTTCGCCCGCGCCTTCCGGTCCGGGGCGTCCGATCTGACCGCCCTGCGGTCCCGGCTGCTGGCCGAGCCCCTGATGGCCGAAGCGGTCACCGTGCTGGCCGAGGAACAGCGAGTGCTGGCCTACTTCTTCGCCGGATCGGAGGAGACGGCGACGGGCTCGGTGC
>CAYUVJ010000035.1:0-1488 GCA_964447955.1 uncultured Gemmatimonadota bacterium | reverse complement strand
GGGGTCCGGATGGGCGATCTGACCAGCGAGCCGGCCGCCCTGGCCCGCCTGCTGGCCGCCGTGCTGGCCGACCCCCGGTACGAAGTGTCCAGCGGGGTCCCCTTCCAGGCGGCCAACACGCTGGGCGCGGTGCGTGACCACCGGGCCGTCGAGGCCCTGCGGGCGCGCCTGGGGGACCTGGAGCCGGGGCACGACGCCCTGCGGACGGTACTGCTCTACGCCCTGGGCTGCCTGGCCCGTCCCGAGACCCTCCCCGACCTGGCCGCGGTCCTGGACCTGCCCGACCGCATCCCCCGCACCCGCCACGACGGCTCGACCTGGGAACAGTCGCTGAGCGCCCAGAAGCGGGAGGCGGTCTGGGCGCTGGGCCGGCTGGGCACCCCGGCCCTGGGCGCACTCCCCGCCCTGCGCCGGCTGGCCGGCCACCCCGACCCGGACGTGCGGCTGGCCCTGGCCTGGACGCTGGGCCGGATCGGCCGGGCCCAGAAGGAGCAGGACGGCGGGACCGAGGCGGCCATCCTCATCCCCCTGCTCTCACTGCTGCTCGACCGCGAGACCCGCGTCTTCGAGGAGGCCGCCTTCAGCCTGCGTGAGATGGGCCTGCCCGAGTTCCTTCACACCCTCTACCTGGGGCGGGCCGACCGGGTCCCCATCCTGGCCCTCAAACCCTCCCGCAACGGGCTCTATGTGCTCTCCGAGACCCTCCTCTACCTTTCCGGGCTGAAGCGGCCGGTGGTGCTGGCCATCACCGGCGACTCGGGGACCGGCAAGACCTACTTCTGCCAGTGCCTGCGCGAGGGCTTCGGCGAGGTGGGCCCCGAGGGGATCCTCTACCTGGCCCGGGACGATCCGGCCCACATGGCGCTCTTCAACCGGATGCTGGGGCTCAAATTCCTGCGCGCCCACGTCGACCCGGAGTACTACGAGGACTACCCCACCGGCGGGGGGCCCGACGACCCCGACCGTTTCGTGCGTGAGTTCATGGCCCGCAACCGCGAGAAACGGCTCATCATCCTGGACGGCTGGCGCGACGCTGCCTACTTCGACCACGTCATCCGTCTCTTCTACGAGCGCGGCCTGCTCGACCTGATCGTGCGCTTCCAGGCCACCTGGTCGACCCGCCGCCAGAACCTCGAGGCCCGGGACAAGTACCTGGAGCGGGTCACCACCTGCCTCTCCTACGTCGAGGACCCGGTCCTGGAGGAGAGCCGCTTCTGCCGCGGGGGCCAAGTCATCGCCTACCACCTCGACAACTCCATCCCCTCCCGGCTGACCGGTGCGGAGATCCGCGAGGTCTTCAGCCGGTCCAAGGTGGAGGCCTGGGGGGAGCACATCCGCATCGGGGACTTCGAGGACGGTCATACCGGGCCGGCCGAGGTCCGCACGGTCCGTTTCGAGCCCGAGCGGGAGAAGCCCCACATCACCGTCTTCCCCTGCGAGCTTGCGGAGACGCCGGCCCCAACCTCCGAGTCCCACTTCCAGCGCCGG
>CAYUVJ010000034.1:0-12446 GCA_964447955.1 uncultured Gemmatimonadota bacterium | reverse complement strand
GGATCCGTGCCGGTACGCCTACAGGCTTGAGGTGAACTCGATAAGGCATTATCAGAATACGACTTACGTCCTTCTATGATACACGAACATATTGCTGGCACGGTTTCTGCGTAACATGGTACCGGAGCCACCGCATCCATCGGTACCCATCCATTCGGGAGGTAGAATTCGCATGATCCGTAATCAGAAGGGTTTCACCCTCATCGAGCTGCTGATCGTCATCGTGATCATCGGCATTCTGGCCGCCGTGGCGATCCCTCGGTTCCAGGGCGTCAGTGACAAGGCCAAGATCGGCGCCGCCCAGGCCGAGCTGGCCAACGTGAAGCAGGGGCTCGGTATGTTCCAGGCCGAGAACGACACGTCGGCCTACCCGGCCACCGCGGCGATCGCCAGCTTCACCGATCTGTACGGTGCGATAGACGACTACGTACAGATCTCGAACGAGACCGACGCCGCCTGGACCTTCGTGAGCTACACCAGCGCCACGCCGGACACCTTTGTCTTGGTGGCCAAGGCGAAGGACCGGAACCGGGCGGTGATCAACGTCACACCGACCACGATCACGATCACGCCGTAAGTCCATCCGGAGTAAAAACAGGGGAAGCACCGGGTACCCGTCCAGGGGACCCGGTGCTTCTTCTGTGTCCGGGGGGGGATCCCGATGGGGGAGGCCCTTTCCTCGGTTGGCCGGGGCTGGAGGAGCCCATGAGAAAGGGAGACGCCGGTGGGTCTGACCGAGCTGCTGGGGATACTGGGACCGGGGATCGCGATCGTGCTCGGACTGGTGGCGGGCAGTTTCGCCAACGTCTGCATCCACCGGCTGCCGCGAGGGGAGTCGATCGTCAGCCCGCCCTCCCACTGCCCGGCCTGCGGGGCCCGGGTGCGCTGGCATGACAACATCCCGCTGCTCGGATATACTCTGCTGGGCGGGCGTTGCCGCGATTGCCGGAGCCGGATCAGCCCCCGTTATCTCGTGGTCGAAGCGGTCACCGGATTGGTCTTCCTGGGGTTGTGGTACCATGCCGGGGGCGGGGCGATGCGCTTCGCGGCCGAAGCCCTGTTCGCCCTGGGGTTGATTGTGGGGACGGGGATCGACCTGGAGCACCGCCTGCTGCCCGACCGGGTGACCCTGCCCCTGCTGGTGCTGGGGCTGGCCGTCTCCCCGCTGCCGGGCGGATTGAGTCCCCTGGAGGCCCTGCTGGGGGGACTGGCCGGGGGAGCGGTCATGTACGGCATCGCGGTGCTGGGTGACGCGCTCTACCGCAAGGAGACCATGGGGGGTGGGGACATCACGCTGGCGGCGGCGCTCGGCGCCTTCCTGGGCTGGCAGGTGCTCATCGTGGCCCTCTTCGCCGCCTTCGTGCTGGGTGCGGTCGGGGGCGTGACCTACCTTGCGCTGGGGGGACGGGACCGGATGGTCCCGTTCGGCCCCTTCCTGGCCGCCGGCGCGCTGACCGCGCTGGTGGCCGGCCAGGCCATCTGGACCTGGTACATGGGGTTCTTCGTCTGAGGACGGGGGACGGGAGAGTTGATGACCGGGACGGGACGACAGGCACGGGACCAACGACACCGGGTCGGCAGACCCGTCCGGTCCGTCTCGGGGTTCACCCTGATCGAGTTGCTGATGGTAGTGGTCATCATCGGCATCGTCAGCAGTGTCTCGGTGCCCACCTTCCGCGGCTATATGCAGGAACAGAAACTGAGCGCGGCCGAGCGGGAGATGGTCACCAACCTGCGGTTCGCCCGGCTGCGGGCGGTCAACGAACGGAACAGCTGGGTGGTGATGTTCAACCTGGCCGCCCGCTCCTATGTGATCTTCTCGGACGACGGGGGGGGAGGGGGGCTGGCGACGAGTCCGGTCTACTTCGAGGAGAACCGGGACAACCTGCGGCCCGATCCCGGGGAGAGGGTCTTCGGACCCTTCGATTTGCCGGCCGGGGTCGTCTACGGGATGGTGACCGCGACCGACCTGCCGAACGGCATCACGGTCTCCGCTCCGGTCTCGTTCGCCGGCTCGCCGCCCCGGATCGTCTTCTATCCCAACGGTAGTGCCCGGGAGACCGGGGTGATCATGCTGCAGTTGAGCGACCGATTGCGGGAGAACGATACCCGCGGCCAGCGGGCCATCATCATCTACCGGCCCACCGGGAACGCCCGGTCGTTCGAGTTCAACCCGTCGGGGAATCCGACATGGAAATAGACGCTATTACGGGTATAGGCTCTGTTGTGAGCGCCTCCGGGTCCAGCCGGGTGCACCGGGCCCGAGGCGCTGAGGGTGTCCCCCGGGTGCGAGGTCAGAGGGGGTTCACCCTTGTGGAGGTCGTCATGACCATGGTCCTGCTGAGTGTGGGACTGTTGAGTCTGGCGCCGGTGATGCTGGCCGTCGCCCAGGGCAACCGGTTCGCCCAGAACATCACCCAGGCGACGGCCCTGGCCGAGGACCGGCTGGAACAGACCATGAACCATCCGGTCTACGCCAGTATCACGACGACCAGTTTTCCCAGTGAGGCCCAGGGGCAGATCCGCGGGGGAGAAGACCAGTATGCGCGCTTCGCCCGCTCGGTGGCTATCGTCGACTCGCTCGATGTGCTCAGCCGCAGCGTGCTGAAGGGCATTACGGTCACGGTCACCTGGACGCGACTGAACGGTCAGGCCAGTTCGGTCACGCTCTATGGCCGAGTCGCCCGATTCTGACGGGAGTGGTTCTGATGCGGATGCATCCTGACGCCCTGGCGGCACCTGCCGGCCGACGGCCGGTGGACCGGCGTTCCCAGGCCGGATTCACACTGATCGAACTCATCATGGCGCTGGTGCTCACCTCGGTGATGTTCTCGGCGATGATGGTGGTCTTCCAGACCCAGACCCGCATCAACACCGTCGAGGCCGACGTGCTGGAGAGCCAACAGAACGCCCGGGTGGGCATGAACGCCCTGGCCAGCGACATCCGGCAGGCCGGGTATTTCACCGACCAGTTCAACCGGCAGCCCGTCTGGGTCGACGCCGCTCCCTACCAGCTCATCTTCAACGCCAACCTCTCCGACCAGTTCGTGGCCATGCACCGCGACTCGGCGGTGCCGCTGAGTGACGGGTCCATGTACCGGCCGGGGGATTTCACGGCGGTCCCCCAAGAGGAGAACCTGCCCGGTTTCCTGGACCGCTACCTGAACGAATCGGAGACCATCCGGCTGACGCTGGACCGGACCTATGACGGCCTGGTCACCACGGCCGACCGGCAGGCCGGAACGCCCAATCCGAACCTCTACTCCATGACCAAGGAGATCAACGGCAACCCGCCGGCCGTGCTGGCCTACAACGTGCGGGGACCTAACCCCTATCCCGACGGCAGTGTGCCCCAACCGATGTTCCAGTACTGGGGGGTGTTCGCCGCCGCCGATTCCCTGAGTCTGTGGGGGGACAACAACGGGGACGGACGGCTCTCGCAGGCCGAGATCGCCGCCCTCACACCGGTCAGCCGGGCCAGCTTGCCCGACGTACGGCAGGTGGACGTGACCATCACCGTCGAGACCACCCGTCCCGACCGGCGCTACGAAGGGCGGGGGAGCATCTCAGGGACCCCGTACCCCTATCGAGAATATCCCCTGCGGGGACGCATCCGGGCGCGCAACGTGGGCATCAACCCGACCGGACTGGTGCTCTGCGGGCAGAACCCGACCCCGCCGCTCAACCCCAACGGCTACGACACCCCCAACGACCGGGGGAACAGCCTGACCCTCACCTGGGACTCCTCGACCGACGAGTTCTCGGGCGAGAACGACGTCATGTACTACAGTGTCTATCGGCGTCTGGGGAACGGCGACGTCTCCATCGTGGGTCAGGTCCAGGCCTTCGGGATCGACACCACCTATGTCTACCAGGACGATGGTGATGTGGACAACTTCAACGCCCCGGCCGACTACCAGGAGTACTACTACTACATCGCCGCCTGGGACTGCGCGCCCCAGGAATCCATCCCTTCGGCCTGGGTGGGCCCGCTGGTCTCCCTGCCCAACGGACCGGCCCCGCCGACCCTCATCGACGCCTGGGACACCCCCTGTGACGATGGTCAGGAGATCACCATCCTCTTCGCCCGCAGCGCTCAGGATGACGGGACCACCACCGGGGTGGACCGCTACCTGATCTATCGAGGCACGGTCTCCGACTCGACCATCATCACCAAGATCCAGGTCGATACCCTGGCGGCCACGGGGTTCTCGACCTACACCCACCAGGACAACGAATACAATCAGGTCAGCATCCAGCCGGAGGACGGGATCGACTACTGGTACATCCTCCGGGCCGAACAGGCCGGGGTGCAGAGTGAGAACAGCAACGAGTTCGGGCCGGTGACCTCCGGGGACGGTCTCTCCGCCGCTCGACTGCTGGCGGTCAACGACCGTCCGGCCGACAATGGAGACGGGCTGCTCCTGGAGTGGCGCCGTTCGATGTCCGAGGACTGCTCCCCTCCGCCGGCCAGTTATGTCATCTACCGCCGGCAGAAGGGGAACACTGCCTGGAACACGGTGGCCGACGTACCGGTGGTCTTCACCGACCTCTACGGCTTCGAGGACGACGCCGCCGGCAGCGGGCTGATCAACGGGACCACCTACGAGTACCAGGTCGAGGTCAAGTCGGGGGACAAGAAGGCCCTCTCCAACATCATGGAGGGGACCCCGCTCGACAACCCGCCGGTAGCCCCGCCGACCAACCTCGTGGCCACCGACGTCCCCTGTGAGTCGGACGGCGACATACGGGTGACCTGGGCCCGCTCCCCCGACGACGGGGCGGGGGCCTACACCGCCGACGAGTACCGTGTCTATCGCCGGCTGGACACGGCCGGTCTCTGGGTCTACATCCACACCGTCACGGCCACCGGGGCGGCCAGTTACGCCTGGACCGACAGCGATTCGACCAATCCTTCCAACCCCCCGGTGCTGGGCAACCGCTACTGGTACCGGGCGACCGCCTATGATGTCGGCAGCAGCGCGGAGAGCGGTCCCTCCAATGAGGACGATGCCCTCAGCGACGGCAGTCCGGGGGCGCCGGAGATCACCGCCGCCTACGACACGTACGGCGGCGGGGCGCGCAGCATCAAGGTGGAGTTCGTGGCCTCGACCGACGACGGGGGGTGTTCCGATCAGGTCACCCGCTACCACATCTACCGCACCACCACGCCAGGTTCGTACGCCTTCGGCACCGGGTACATCGGGACGGTGACGGCCACCGATGCGGCCAACTACTCCTGGACGGACAACCTGGCCAACTCGGCCGCGCCGCCCCTGGACGGATTCTCCTACTACTACGTGGTCCGGGCCTACGACGCGGTCAACATCATGGAGTCCCAGAGCAGCAACGAGTTCGGACCGGTCGAACCCTACGGGGCCTCCTGCGTCTGCTGCCCCATCTTCGTGGACGACATGGAGACCGGGAACCTCGGCTGGTCGCACGGCGGGAGCCGGGACGACTGGGAGTTGGGCGCTCCCAACGGCAAGTCGTTCGACCCCGCGCTGTCCCACTCGGGCAACAACGTCTGGGGGACCGACCTGGGGCGGGGCTCCTCGGACGGCCAGTACCGGGCCCGCGCCGACTACTACCTGATCTCGCCCACTATCGACTTCTCGGCCTTCGAGGAAGGCAAGATCCAGATGTCGTACTACCGCTGGCTATCCGTCCAGAAGGCCACTCACGACCAGGCCCGAATCCAGATCAATAACGGTTCGGGCTGGGAGGTCATCTGGCAGAACACGATCAACGACGACTTGGTCTACACGTACTGGCGGCTCCAGTACCTGGACCTGAGCAACTATGTCCGGGGCCAGAGCAGCGTGCGCATCGCCTTCACCCTGGAGACCAACAGCTCCACCCAGTTCGGGGGCTGGAACCTCGACGACATCGAGATCTGCTATACCGCTCCGAATCCCTGTGACGCCTTCATCTACGTCGGCGACACCATCGCGGAGAACCAGGGCAACAACCTCTTCTTCGACGTCACCAACGCTTCGGAGAACGTGGTCAACATGCTCGGCATGATCGTGACCTTCTCCGGGGAGACCAACCTGCTCGACCGCATCCGGACCATGAACCACCCGGCCGGGGAGGTCTGGGGCGCCGACCCCGACCCGGTCCCCTCGCCGGCCGAGTGCATCTTCACGGTCCCGGTGGACTTCCAGCCGGACGAACAGGTGACCTTCAAGCTGCGGTTCAAACCGGGGCAGATGAGGGGTGGGGCGATGATGCTCCAGTTCATCACCGACTGCGGGATGTCGGCGCCGATCGTACTCATGGTGCCGGAATAGGGGTGGGTATATGTCCCATCGCCTGAAGAACGAGCGTGGTTCGGCTCTGATGGCAGCCTTCTGGATGCTGGTGGTGCTGCTGCTGGCCGGACTGGCGGCCAGCTACTCCACCACCACCGAGATCGGGTTGTCGGGCAACGACCGCATGGACTCCCAGCTCTTCTACCTGGCCGAAGCCGGGGTGGCCCAGGTGCGCCGCTACATCGACGGACTGGGCATGCCCTTCGAGGGAGGGGGCGCCACCCACAGCGCCCCGGTCCAGATCTCCCTGAACCAGCCCGTTGGTTCAGGGAGTCTGCAAGGCCGTTTCACTGCCTATGTCGACCGGATGGACGACCTGGAGGGCAAGCCGACCAAGTACCTTGCCGTCACCGTCCGGGCAAGCATCTCCGGTTCCCCTATGGTCAAGGTGGTCCAGGTCATGGTAGGCCAGGACAACTTCGCCAAGTACGCCTATTTCACCGACCTGGAACGCCTCCCCTCGGGGACCATCGTCTGGTTCAACACCGGGGACGTCCTGCGCGGACCGGTCCACTCCAACAGCCAGATCAACATCCATGGAGACCCGATCTTCCTCCGGGAGGTCAGCTCCACCGCCTCCAGCATCAACTACTACGCCGG
Organism: uncultured Gemmatimonadota bacterium; assembly: GCA_964447955.1. GTDB lineage: Bacteria > Blakebacterota > Blakebacteria > Blakebacterales > CAYUVJ01 > CAYUVJ01. The sequence continues at coordinate 5,532 of CAYUVJ010000034.1, read as the reverse complement.
GACCAACAACCCGGATTTCAGGGGGGGGATCACCTTCAACGTGGAACCGGTCGAACTACCCGACGACACCAGTATGATCCGGGTGAAGGCCCAGGAGACCGACGGGCTCTATTTCGGTTCCGATGCCGACCTGATACTGGACTATGACGCCGGCATCGGATATGCGAGCGTGACGGTCGATCTGGGGAGCGGCCCGGTGGAGTACCAGATCCCGCTCAACGGGGTGCTCTACGTGGACGGGGACTGTACCATCCAGGGGACACTCAAAGGGCAGTTGACGGTGGCCTGCAGCGGGGACATGTACATCACCGACGACCTGCTCTACACCACCGACCCGCGCACCGACCCCTCCAGCACCGACATCCTGGGGTTGGTGGCCGACGGCAACGTCTACGTGGCCTCCACTGCGGCCAACCTGGACGCCGGGGATGAGACCATCATGGCCACCATCATGGCCCTGGGGACCTCGTTCACGGCCGAGAACTACGCCTCGGGTTCCCCCCGGGGCTACCTGCGGGTGATCGGCGGCATCATCCAGACCCGAAGGGGTCCGGTGGGGACTTTCAACGCCTCTACCGGGGCGATCGTCTCGGGTTACGATAAGGACTACGTCTACGACGCCCGGCTGGCCAACAACCCGCCGCCGGCCTTCCCGACCACCGGCCGGGTGCAGACCCTGGCCTGGAAGGAGCTCGAGCCGAGCTACGACATCTCGCAGAACGTGTTCTGAAAACAGGTTCCACGACGCTTGACACCCAGCGAGGGAGATTCTAATCTTGTCCTCTCTGTCTAGGTGCAAAGAAGTAGAAACAGGACGAAAGAGGCATACCTGGCTGGAACCGGAGACCCGGTCGGCTGGCCGGACACCGAGGTGACATGGCCCTTCTGAAGCGGGGAAAGAGCACCGTCGGCCTGGACATCGGATCCTCGTCCATCAAGATGGCGCGGGTCACGCATGGGTCCTCGGGGTACGTCCTGGACCGATTCGACATAGAACCGCTGCCGCCGGGCGCCATCGTCTCGGGGGAGATCCGCGAGCGTGACCTGGTGGCCACGTCGCTCAAAGAGGTCATCAAGCGCAACAAACTGAAGTCGGCGACCGTGGTCGTGAGCCTCTCGGGATTCGCCGTCCTGCACGACACCCTGACCATGCAGGTGATGAGCGAGGAGGAGGCCCGGGCCGAGGTCTACTCCGAGGTCGAGAAGATCAGTCCGTTCTCCATCTCCGAGGTGACCCTGGACTACAAGGTCATGGAGGTCTCCGACGAAGAGAACATGATGCGGGTCCTGCTGGTGGCGGCCAAGAACGAGGTTCTGGAGGGTCGCCTGGAACTGCTGCACAGCCTGGGGGTGAGGCCGGCGGTGGTCGACGTGGACATCTTCGCCCTCTACAACACCTTCGAAGCCAATTACGACATGGCCGACTACAAGGGCGCCGCGCTGATGAATCTGGGGGCCAACACCACCAGCGTGACCTTCGTCTACGACGGCCAGTTCCACTCCGCCCGCGACCTCTCCATCTCGACAAGTCACTTCAACGAGAGGCTCCAGAAGGAACTCAACCTGCCGGAGGACGTGGCCCACGGCCTGCTGATGGGGGAACCCCCGGCCGAGCTCGACTTGGACAAGGCGTCCGACATCATCGCCCAGGTCGGGGCGGAACTGAGTGACTCGATCGAGATGGCCATCAGTTACTTCCGTTCGACCGTCGACCTGGACGAACTCGACGTGATCATGCTCTGCGGCGGCGGGGCTTTAGTCCCTGGCCTGCCCAACCTGCTCCAGACCAAGAACAACGTGCCCACGGAGGTGGCCGACCCGCTCCGCAAGATCGAATTCGACCCGCGGCTCTTCGGCGACGAGGCCGCCGCCCGGAAGATCGCCCCCTCGCTGATGGTCGCGGTGGGGCTGGCCCTGCGAGAGGTCGTCTAGCATGGTCTTCGAGATCAACCTGCTTCCGGAGAAGTACCGGAAGCGACACATCTCGATCAAGCTGGACGCCAGGACCGGCGCCATCGCCGGGGCAGTGGTGGTAGTGGCACTGCTGGCCTTGGTCACGGTCAATCAGGGACGCCGGCTGGCCGACCTGGAGACCCAGGTCACCGAACTGGAGAACGAGAAGGCGCTGCTCGAGCCGCAGGCGGCTCGGGTGCGCAATCTGCGCCGGGATATCCAGGATCTGAACAACAAGATCCAGACCCTGCAGGGACTGGGCAGCCGGAACGCCATCCAGTTGCAGGTCCTGGAACTGCTCAACGCCGAGCTGCCGGCCAACGTCTGGTACCTGGACATCAATCAGGAACCGCCCCAGCAGCGGACCGGGGCGGCCCGGGCCCAGGCCAACCAGTATCTGAACGTGCGCGGGGCGGCCCTGCGCATGGAAGGGGTGACCGAACTGATCGCCCGGCTGCGAACCCGGCCCCTCTTCCAGACCATCGACACCAACTTCATCCGACCCTTGAGGGTCCAGGGCAGTGACATCTTCGAGTTCTCGCTGACCCTGATCATGAACGTACCCGGGTAGGCGCCCATGGCTTTCGACCTGAGCGATCAGAAGAACCAGTTCCTGCTGCTGGGCATCCTGGGGGGAGTGGGCCTGCTCTACGTCTGGTTCACCTACCTCTACGAACCCCGGGCGGCCCGCATCGGCGAGCTGGAGGAACAGTTGACCGCACTGCAGAGTGAGATCGGGACCCTGCGGGTCGAGGCGGCCCAGCTCCCCCGGGTCCAGGAGCAGTACACCGAAGTGCAGGGGCGATGGGACCAGCTGCTGACCTCGTTCCCCAGTCAGGCCCGGGAGGAAGAGGTGCTGGCCAACGTCACCTCCTCGCAGTCCCGGGCCGGCCTGTTCATCACCAGCTTCAACAAGGGGGAGAGCCGGCAGCGGGAACTCTACGTGGAGCAGGACTACAACGTGAACCTGGTGGGCCGTTATCACGAGCTCGGCACGTTCATCGCCGAGATCGCCGCCAAACCCCGCCGGATGAGCATCGAACGGATCCGTCTGACCCATCCCAGTCAGCGGGAGGGGGGTGGGGCGGGGGGCGACGGCCCACAGGCGCGTGAGGACGAGCTCTACATCGTCTGCACGCTCCGAACCTACATGGTGCCGCAAGGTGGCTGATCGAGACCGGGACCTCCGCGGACGGTCGATGACGATCGTCCTGATCGTGAGTCTGACGACCCTCTCTGCCCTTTTCCCGACTCCGGCCCGGTCACAGGAACCGGCCGCGACCGCGGTCCAGGTGACCTCGGCCGCGCTGGTCCCTGGTCTGACCGCCGAGACCTTCAGCCTGCGCCTGACCTGCCAGGCACCGCGGGACTACGCGACCTTCTGGGCGCACGAGGGACACACCTTCGTACTGGACGTACGGGACGCCTACACTCCTTTCCGCGGCTCGGCGGTCGGGGAACTGAACGTCCCCGGGATCTCCGCCGTGCGGGCCAGCCAGTTCCTGGAGGGGGCCGAGCCGATCGCCCGCTTCGAACTCGACACCGACGGAGGCCTGGCAGCCTATGCCCGTTGGGTGGGCAGCGACCTGGAAGTACATTTCGGGCCGGGCGACTACAATTTCCGCGGGACGGGACGGACCCAGCCGCCCGGCAGCGGCACCGCGGCCCCGGTCCGCCCGACCGAGCCGGAGACCGGGACGCCCGTGCCACCCCCATCCGTGACCCAGCCGGCGACCAGCGACACTGCCCGGGCCACAGGCCCCGGTTATCGGACCGGTGGGCGGGAGAATCCGTTCGACCCGCTGCTCAAGCCGCCCACCGGGGTGAATCCGACCCTGCTCGAGACACGCCTGCTCCCGGACGTGGAGACCATGACCCTGACCGGTATCGTCTTCCTGGAAGACCGTCCGGCGGAGAGTGTGGCTCTGCTGAGAGACGCCAGCGGTTACACCTACCGGCTGCGTTTGCGCGACCCGGTGCGGTTCGGACTGGTCACTCGGATCACCCGGACAGAGATCTTCTTCGCCCTCGACAAGTACGGGCGACGGTATGAGTTCAAGCTGTCCCTGCAGCGAAACCCGAGGTGAGTGCCATGCGACGCGGAGCAGTCGTCAACCTGATCGCGGCGGCGCTGATCGTCACGGCCCCGTCGAACGCGGTCGCCCAATCGGGCACCGCCCGGACGATCCCGGCGCTCTGGTTCGAGAACGCCGATGTGCGTGCGGTCATGGGCATCATCGCCGAGTATGGGGGGGTGAACATCGTCACCGACCAGCAGGTGGTCGGGACCGTCACCCTGAACCTCCGAGGCGTCACCTGGATCGATGCGCTGCTCGCCGTGATGACCCAGCTCGACCTGGTGACCATCCCCGGTCTGGACGTCATCACCGGGGGACTGCCGCAGGGTACGCAGTTCATCCAGGTGCTCCGTCGCCTGGATTTCAACACCCGCCAGCAGCAGCTACTGCAGCAGCAGCGGGACCTCGCCACCAGCCAGCCGCTCGAGACGTACATCATTCGTCTCTCCCACTCGCGAGCCCAGGAGATCATGACCGCGGTACAGCCGCTCGCGGGATCCGAAGGGACCATACAGGTCGACACCCGAACCAACAGTCTGCTGGTCCGTGACTACCCGGAGAACATCGCCCTCATCGACGAGGTCGTGAAGCAGCTCGACATCCCGGTCCGCCAAATCCGCATCGAGGCGAAACTGCTCGAAGTGAACTCGGACCAGCTGCGGGAACTCGGACTGCAATGGGACCTCAACGTCGGTGGGGCCAATCCCCTGGTGATCACGGGCAATACCAACCTGGGAGCATCCTCCTCCGTCGATCTCGTCACCACGCTGACCTCGGGTACCCTCACCCTGGATGGGACCATCTCGGCGCTCGAGACCCAGGGGGTCGCCAACATCGTGGCCACTCCATCGATCTCGGTGCTCGATAACGCCACCGGGCGCATCTTCATGGGGGAACAGATCCCCCTGCGTCAGCTCGACATAGCGGGCAATGTGACCATCCAGCTGCAGCAGGTCGGTACCGAACTCATCGTCACCCCCCACATCGTGAAGGACGACCGCATCATCCTGGAGCTCGCTCCGAAGCGGGAATCCTTCCGGGTAGACCCCTCCGCCGGTATCATCATCACGACGCAGGAGGCACTCACCAATGTGGAGGTGGGGGACGGGGAGACCGTGGTCATCGGCGGACTCAAGTCCGAGGAGGTCCAGGAGGCGGACACCGGCATCCCGATCCTGATGGACATCCCCATCATCGGGGCCTTTTTCCGTTTCCGCCGGACCCAGGTCCAGGTACGGGACATGATCCTGTTCATCACCCCCCGGATCGAACGTGGGAGCAGCGTCATACGGCTGTAGTCCCGGGGCGCTGAAGCGCCCCCTTCCGGTTGAGGAGCCATATATGCACAGCCCAACGCTGAAGCGAATCGGCCTGTCGGTAGTGGTCGCCGCCCTCGTCATCGCCGGCTGTCAGGCGGTGAAGGATGAAGAGCAGCCCCTCGGCATCCGGGCCTTCGAGTGGCAGGACACTCCGGTCGAGTTGCCGGCCGACGGTTTCTCCG
>CAYUVJ010000033.1:5035-12447 GCA_964447955.1 uncultured Gemmatimonadota bacterium | reverse complement strand
GTACCAGCGCCGGTCCTTCCCTTCGATGTCGGCAGCTGCCCGGGCTGCCGCCCAGCGGCGGCTGTCGGACCGCCGCCAGCCCTCGTACGAAGTCCAGCCCCAGACCCCCAGCCAGCCGGCCGCCTCGATCCCCGTCAGAACGTTCGCCAGCGAGGTCTTCCCCTGCGAGCGCTGACCCCACCCGGGGAGCAGCAGGCTGAGGCCGGCCGCCTTCCAGCCGCCGGGATCGTCCGGGGCGGTCTGGGCTGCCGCCGGAGCCCCGGGCGGCACGACCGATAGTCCGGCCGCGAGGGCCACCACCAGGACAGCGGACCACCGGTCCGGCCTCATCGTCCGGTCCCCAGTCGCAGGTGGAGGGTCCAGAGGACCGGACCACCGGGGTCCGGGTGGCGCAGGCCGACCTGCAGCCGCGGCACCCCGTCGTGGGACCGGCCCCACAGCCAGGCCTCGGCCGCCGCGACCACATGGTTGAGGAAGATCAGTCCGCCGGCCGTGACCGACCAGGAGAGCCAGCGGTTGGCCGTCGCCCGCTGTCCGAGATAGTCGTCCCGATGGAGTGAGTCCCCCTGGACCGGGTCGTCCACCAGAGCCGCCCAGTCGCCCCAGCCCGGGGCGAACTGGTCGTACTTGCCGATCATCTCGTAATAGTCGTGGTCGCGCACCTCCTCGGGCGGCAGGGTGTGGTGCTGATGCGGCCAGGTCTCCCCGGTCAGCATCTCGTAAGTCGCCAGATAGTCCAGCCAACGTTGCCGGTCCCAGTGGAAGTCGGCGAAGCGCTCATAGCGGTCCTGCCCGTCCCGCCCCTCGGCCGCCGTCCAGACGGCGGTACCGGCCATCGCCAGGTCGGTGGCCACCAGGGCGAAGCCCCAGCGGCGCCCCTGCCACACCTGACCCACCCCCGGCAGGACCAGTGAGGCCAGCCCCGCCTGCCAGGGCCGGGGAGTGACCTCGGTCCCTCCCCCTCCAGCCCGGACCATGAAGGAGCCGGGCTCCGGCTGCGCCCGGACTGGGACGACCGGGAGCGACATTCCAAGGACGAACGGGAGCAGGAGAGTGATTATTCCCTTCCGGCCCCTCATCAGCGCACCACCAGGACCGTGGTGCGGACCCGAGCCCGGGAACCGTCGGGCCGTTCCAGTTCCCCGACCAGGAAGTAGGCCCCGGGGGCCAGGCCCGAGACGTCCCAGACCGCCTCACGGGCGGCCGGGGAGAGACTCTCCAGGACCGCGATCCGGCCCAGGCGGGTGCCGGTACGGGTGTAGGCCTCTATGCGCAGCGTGCCGGCCAGCCCCTCAGCCCGCACGGTGCAGAGGTCCCGGGCCGGGTTGGGATAGACGTAGAAGTCCAGCCGGACCTCCGTCGGGACCGGCTGGGACCAGGCCAGGCTCAGTGCGTTCCGCCCGCCAGGACCTCCCTGGGGCCCGCTCCAGTCCACCTCCCGTCCGCTCACTGCGAGCGGCAGGGAGAACGGCAGGACCCGCAAGGAGTCGGCTGCGGTCAGCGCCAGGAGCAGCGGCCCATCCTCCTCCGGCCGGGACAGGACCGGAGGGGCAACCGGACGGTGTGATAGCGTGCCCACGCCCAACGCTATGGGATTCCCCCGGACATCCCAACCGGTGAGGTCGCCTTCCGGGGAGAGACCGATCAGACCCACGCCGGCCAGCACGAAGAGGTCCCCTTCCGGCCAGGGGGTCGGCACGCTCGCCCGTCCGCCCCGGCGGGGCGGCCAACCGGCGACCGGAGCGCCGTCGAACTGGAACACCCGAGGCCCCTCGGTGGTGGCGATGGCCACGACCGCGACCCCCGGATACCCGAGCCGCCCCACCGAGGGGGGACCCAGTAGCCCGGTCAGCGTGAGGTCGGTCGGTACGATCCAGGGAGGTGAGGGAGGGGGATCTGGATCGGTACCCGGAATGAGGTTCGCCATCGGTATGAGTATGAATCCCATCCGGTCCTCGCCATAGCGGACAGCAAATCCCGGGCCGTGACCCGGGAATATGGTGTTGACCCCCACCACCTCCACGATCCGGCTGTACGGGAAAGCAGCCAACTCCACCGGGCCGCGGAGCGATGAGAGTCCATACAGCCTGTACCCGGCGGCCGCATACACCTCATACTCCAGAACGGTCAGGGCAACGACCTCCCCAGGCAGTTCGGTCGTACGCAGGAGAGCGCCGGTCGGTCCGAGTTCCACGACCCGGCCTCCGGCGAGCGCGACCACTACCCCGGGTTGCGGCACCTCGCGGGCTGCCGGCCGGAGCACCGCCGGGGCGCCGAGACCGACCGCGGCCACCGCCGCTCCCGCATCATCCAGGAACCATAGACTGTCCCCGGCGGTGACCACCCAGTGGTCGCCGGCCCGGGTCAGGGGGAAAGAGGGTGCGGTCGGTGCCGTCCAGACCGGGTTCGGACCGGCGGCCGGCGCCCCGGTGAGGGTGAAGAGATGGAACCCGCCCAGGCCGTCCAGCACCGCCACCCGGGGACCGCTGCCGTCCCCGGGGTCGTACAGCCAGGGGACCGAGGCGGTCGGGGAGGGATCGGGAAAAGGGACGGTGAAGAGCGGGGCCGGGGCCTCGGAGGTGACGGTCACCGTCCGTCCAAGCGACGAGGCGCCGGCGGTGACCTCCAGGCGCAGGCCGGTGGCCGCCCCCGTCCAGGAACCGGTGCCCGGCTCGGTGGCCGGACCGAAGAGCGCCGGGCCGTCGTTGTTCCCCACTCCCGGCCCCCAGAAGTCGCCCGGGGCGCCGTAGTAGCCCGGCACCCAGCCCAGTTCATGGAGGCCGTCGGCCTCCTCCACGTCCAGGAAGCGACGCAGCCGGTCCCCCTGCAGGGTGTTGGCCTCGTAGTTGGTCCCGCCGAAGGGCGAGGGGAGACGGGCCACCCCCTCGTCCAGGTGCCAGAAGAGCACCCCGGAGCCGGGGAGCAGCGCGTCGTACTCGAAAGTCCGGACCTTCTCCCCACCCACCAGCACGGCGGTCCCGTCGACCACCCCCTGGTCCCAGTAGAGGGAGACCCCGGTCTCCCCGTCCAGGTCGTCGGCCCGGTACTCGGCCAGGAACCACTGCGACTCCCCGGCCCGCACCCGACCCACTTTGGAACCGGACGGCAGGTCGTGGACACCGGCCAGGGCGGTGGAGGCGACCAGCGGGAGGGTCCCGTCCGGCCCGGGGTCGGCCGCCTCGGCCCAGCCCATGAAGAGCCGGGACCAGGGGCTGAGGCCGGCCGGCAGAAGGCCGAAGACATAAAGGTCGTCGATCACACCGCCGATCGCGTCCCCCAGGTCCATGAGGGCGAAGTAGCCCACCGCCGTGTCGTTGCCCGGCACGTCGTAGAGGTCGAGCAGGCCGAGCTGGTGACCGAACTCATGGGCCAGGATGCCGTTGATGGCCCCCGTCCAGCCGTCCTGGCTGACCGTCTCGGGCACGATGGTGGCGTCCCGCACCCAGGTCCCGCCGACCGCCACCGGGTCCCCCAGAGCTATGTAGGCGGTGGGGATGTCGGCCGGGGTGTCGCCGGCACCGGCCGCATCCCCCTGCCAGTCGGCCCCGGCATGGAAGACCACGAAGGCATCCCAGGCGGTCCAGTCGATGAGGTCTCCGCCGCTCCCGGCGGCCGCCTCGGCCGCTCTCACCACCTCGGTGACCAGGGTGGACATGGCCTCCTCGATGCTCCCCAACGGGCTCTCGAACCCGTAATGGGAGATCGGGTGCGGGACCTGATAGGCCTCCCGTTCCCCCGAGGGATAGATGCCGGCGGACAGGCTCAGTGCCCCGTCCGAGGCCGCCCACCAGTAGTGGTGGAGGGCCTGCAGGTGACGCCCGACATAGCCGCGGTCGTGGGGCGCGGCATCGATGACGTGACCTTCCTCGGATTCGAACCTCTCCAGGCTGCGCATATCGAAGGACCCGTCGCCGGTCGTCGTCGGATCCTCGTCGGGCGGGAAGGCCACCCGCAGGACCAGCACTCGCAGCGTGTCGGGGAGGACCGGCCCCAGGAACTGGAAGTCCTCGGAATCAGGGGTGAGTGACGCTCCCGGCCCCACGGCCGGGGCCCGGGTCCTGAAGACCCGTGGGCTGGACCGGGGTCCGACCGGTCGGGCCAGGTGAAGTCGGGGACGGGGGCGCGGAAGGTTGAGCGGTCGGACCTGTCCGGGAACGGTCGGTTGGAGACCTGCCGCCCCTGACCCGGCCGGGGAGACCGGCAGCAGACGCACGGGCTGGGCGCCCGCGCCCACGGGGAGCAGCAGCAGGCCCGTGGCGACGACCGCACGCAGGCCCTGCCTCATGGGTCAGAAGACCAGACTGAACGAGACCCGGGTCCCCTGGGCGTAGGGCTTGTCAGGGGCGTAGGCGTGGCTGAGATCGAACCGGTAACTGCCGTAGTAAATCCCGAGACCGAAGGTGGGGTATTTCACGTACCCCGCCTCGTCATAGAAGTAACCGGCCCGCAGAGCGATGATGTCGGCCAGCAGGAACTCGGCCCCTCCCATGTGGACGATCTGCCGGAACTCCAGGTCGAGGTCGTCGTCGGTCCAGCCGCTGACCCAGCTCGTCAAGAAGCTCCCCTTGTTGGTGGCCAGCAGCTTGTAGAAGTCGTAGACGAAGGTCAGCTTCTGTCCCGGCTCGTCCAGCGCCCGATAGGCCAGCCCCACCCGCAGGTTCTGCGGGAGCGAAGAGGCCTGGTCGCGGTCGATGTAGACAATGTCGGGTCCCACGTTCTGCAGGGCGATCCCCAGGTTGAGGCGGGGCCGGAGGTCGGTCCAGAGCAACCCGACGTCCACCGCGAAGGAGAAGGCCCGGCCGTCCCCCTGCTCTGCCTCGGCCCCGACACTGGAGAGACTGCTGTAGACCACTTTGAAGCCGCCCCCCACCGCCAGCTTCGAGCTCACCGCCACCCCGTAGGCCGCGGTGGCGGCCAAGTCGAAGGACTGCTCGGTCCCCAACGTGTTCCCCACCCCGTCGGTGCGGTCCCAGCGGCCGTAGTTGTAGTAGGTGATGTTCCCTCCCAGCCCCCCGGCCGTGCCCAGGCTGTGATAGCCGCCCAGGAACTCGTAGTAGAGGTCATCGGCCAGTTCCGGCAGAGCCTTGTTGTGCATGCCCGTCAACGAGGACCCGTTCACCCGGGCCAGGGCGGCCGGGTTGTAGAACGAAGCGGTCGCTCCCGCGTCGCCACCCATGGCCACCCCCGCGCCCCCCATCCCGGCGTTGCGGGCCCCCGGCTCGATGGTCAGGAAGATGACCCCGGCCGTAGAGACCTGGGCGCGGGCGGTCGGCGGCGTCACGACCGCCAGCAGGACCACCGCTACTGCGGCCGCAAAGACCGCTGCACGGGTCAGGGAACGATGGCTCTTCATAGGGGAATCCCCTTGTTCGGCCCCGGGTTGCGGGGTGCACCCCGGGCGCTCGTCCAGACCCTCCGCCGCAGCGGAGGGCTATCGACGCGATGTTCCGGTCGCAACGAGCGCTAAGCAGGCCTTTCGGTGAGTGTCCAACCGTTCAGTCTACCTTCCGGACTCCGTCGACGTCAATCTTCTCCGCCTCCTCGATGAGCAGGACCGGGATGTCGTCCTCTATGCGGTAGCGCAGGCGGCAGGAATCGCAAGTCAAGGTGGCGGCGGTCTCGTCGTAGACCAGGGGGCCTTTGCACTGGGGGCAGGCAAGCAGGTCGAGCAGGTCCTGGGCAAGCGCCATGGTCATTTCTCCTGGAAGCGCCCCATCCGGGCGTATTTGACGATACGGTAGTCGACCAGGTCGTCGGCGGAGATGCTGGAGAGGTCGTCGAGCGACTCGCGGATGACCAGGCCGACCTCGGCGGCCGCGGCCTCGGGGTCGCGGTGGGCGCCGCCGTTGGGCTCGGGGACGATACCGTCCACGATACCCATCTTCTCCAGGTCGCGGGCGGCCACCCGCATGGCGTCGGCCGCCCGGGCCGCCTCGTCCCGGGTCCGCCAGAGGATCGAGGCGCACCCCTCGGGGGTGATGACCGAGTACCAGGCGTTCTCCTGGGCGTAGATCCGGTCGGCCACCCCAATGCCGAGCGCCCCCCCCGAGCCCCCCTCCCCGATGACCACCGAGACGATCGGCACGGGCAGCACGCTCATCTCGCGCAGGTTCACGGCGATGGCCTCGGCCTGGCCCCGTTCCTCGGCCCCGATGCCCGGGAAGGCTCCGGGGGTGTCGATGAAGGTGATGACCGGCCGGTGGAAGCGGGCGGCCAGGTGCATGATCCGGAGGGCCTTGCGATACCCTTCCGGGTGGGGCTGGCCGAAGTTGCGGTAGATACGGTCCCGGGTGTCACGACCCTTCTGGTGTCCGATGACGGCCACATTGCGCCCCTCGAACAGAGCGAATCCGGCCACGATGGACTTGTCGTCAGCGAAGGTACGGTCGCCGTGCAGTTCGATCCAGTCGGTGAAGAGCCGTTCGATGTAGTCGAGGGTGTAGGGACGGTCGGGATGCCGGGCCAGCTGGACCCGCTGCCAGCGGGTCAGGTCGCTGTAGATCTCGTCGCGCAGTTTCTTCGCCTTGCGCTCCAGGCGGGTGATCTCCTCGGAGAGGTCGACGTGCTCCACCTCGGCATAGGAGCGCATGTCGGCGATGCGCTTCTCCAGCTCGACGATCGGTTTCTCGAATTCCAGGGCCTTGTATTCCATCGCTTCCCGGGTGCCGCCGAGTCATCCGACGGGCGTGGGGACCCATCCGGGTCCAGACGTTCGAAAGGGGCCTCTCAGGCCCCTTCGCGGTCATCCTCGACGTGGAGGCACAGAGTACTCGCCGGGACCGGTGACGTCAAGACAGCGCACAGAGTCGGTCCGCCGGGTACGGCAGAAGGGGATCAGTAGTTCTTGCTGATACTCAGCCAGCGCAGGTACCAGCACATCCAGACCGCCTCCCAGATGACCCCTTGGCTCATCTTACTCACCCCGGAGCGGCGGTCGACGAAGACGATGGGCACTTCGACCACCCGGTAGCCCGTCCTCCAGGCCCGGAAGACCATCTCGATCTGGAAGGCATAGCCGTCGCTCTTGATCTTCTCGAAGTCGATGGATTCCAGGACCCGTCGCCGGAAGCCCTTGAACCCGCTGGTGGCATCGTGGACCGGCAGGCCGGTCACGATGCGGGCGTAGAGGTTGGCGAACCAGGAGAGGAGCAGGCGCGAGAGGGGCCAGTTGACCACGTTGACGCCCTTGACGTAGCGGGAGCCGAGCGCGATGTCGGTCTCTTTGAGGGCCCAGAAGAGGTCGGGCAGATACTTGGGATCGTGGCTGAGGTCGGCGTCCATCTCGAAGATCCAGTCGTAGGACCGCTCCAGCGCCCAGGTCATGCCGTCCAGGTAGGCGCTCCCCAGACCGAGCTTGGCCGGCCGGCGCAGCAGGTGGATCGACTGGTGCGCGGCTGCGATCCCCAGCCCGG
>CAYUVJ010000033.1:0-5025 GCA_964447955.1 uncultured Gemmatimonadota bacterium | reverse complement strand
CAGGTGGAGCCGCGTCTCCCCCCGCTGCATCTCCTCGACCACCTCGGCCGTGCCGTCGGGGGAAGCGTCGTCCACCACCAGCACATCGAGCGGGAGGGCCTGATCGTAGATCCCCTTCACGACGCGGTTGATGTTCTCCGCTTCGTTGTAGGTCGGGATGATGATCAGACCTCTTTCGGGACGTTCGCTCATCCGTGATCCCAGCTCACTTCATGAGGGTCACACTTCGATGTTGTCGTATACCGCCTGGACGAGGCGGCGATTCACCCCTTCTGACGCTCCAGCGCCTCCACTTCCTCCCGGAAGGCGGTCAGACTCGCATCGAGTCCCAGCGGCTCCAGCCGGAAGTCCTTCCGGATCTTGTCGAGCACGAAGCCCGAGGCCAGGGGGCGGTCGGCCGCCTGCCCCAGCTCCTCGGTGGTGACCGCCTGGAGGGGGGCGGGGTCCAGACCGAAGGTCCGGGCCAGGGCCGTCGCGAAGTCGTAACGGCTGACCCGGTCGGCGCCGGCCGCATGATAGAGCCCCCGTCCGTCCCTGGCCACCATCTGCACCAGCATCCGGGCCAGGTCGGCGGCCAGGGTCGGGTTGCCCAGCTGGTCGGTCACGACAAGTGTCGGTTCCCCCGAACGCAGGCGCCCCAGGAGCCAGGTGGCGAAGTTCGGGCGCACGTTCGGCTCGGCCCCGTAGAGCACCATCGTCCGGACGATGAGATGGGGGCCCCCGTCGTGGATGACCAGGTCCTCCATGGCCGCCTTGGTGCGGCCGTAGTAACCGAGCGGTTCCCGCGACACATCCTCCGTATAGGGACCGGACCGTCCATCGAAGACATAGTCGGTAGAGAGGGTGAGGAGCCGGGCGTGCAGGGCGTGACAGATGCCCAGCAGATAGCCGACCGCGTCCACGTTGATCTTCCAGGCCAGGTCGCGGCGTTCCTCGCTGTCGTCCACCGCGGTGAAGGCGGCCGCATTCAGGACCCACTCGGGATCGACCGGCTGCAGGGTCTTCTTCAGGCCCGAGGGGTCGGTGAGCTCGATGGACCGGATGGGGCCGGCCGGGGTCTGGTCCCCGGCCCGGGTATCGAAGGGATGGACCTCGTGTCCGGCCGCGGCGGCGGCGGCGACCAGCTTGCGGCCCAGCAGGCCGGCGGCTCCCAGGACGGCCAGTCTCATGAGGCAAGGTCCTCGTCGAGACCCGGGTACTCAGGGAGGGATCCATCTTCCTCGGAGGGCCCGTCGGGCCTTCCGGCCCGCAGCCGGCGCAGCCCCGCCCGCTCGTCGGTCGAGAGGAACCCGGCCAGAGCGAGGGCGAGCGGATAGAGCAGCCAGACCCCCAGCTTGGTCCCGACCCGGGCGGCCAGCGACCAGTCCACCGGCACCTGGGCGGCGGCGAAGAAGACCACGGCGGTGACCGCCACCACCAGGAGCAGGCGCCGGGTCTCGACCCGGAAGGGGAAGACCCCCCAGGAGACCCTCCCCACCACCACCGCGTGCCAGACGTAGGCGATCAGGGTGGCCCAGGCGGCGCCCACCAGGCCGTGGTCGGGGATGAGCAGGATGCAGAGCCCGGCGTTGACCAGCACCGAACTCAGGGTCACCAGCGGATAGAGGTGGGTGCGGGCCCGGGCCAGGATACCGGCGTCGGCCACCTGGCTCGCTCCATAGGCGACGTAGCCGAAGGCGATGATGGGGAGCGGGGCGGCGGCGGCCAGCCAGGCGGGCCCGGCCACCACCCCGATGATCTCGGGGGCCAGGATACCCAGTCCCAGGGCCAGGGCGCTGCCCAGGGCGATCACCCAGGTCAGCAGCCGTCCGTAGAGGACCGGGGCCTCGGGGTGGTCGCGGACCTCGAAGAGCATCGGTACCCAGGCGGTGCGCAGGGGGATGACCACCAGGAAGGAGACGATCATCCCGAAGCGGTAGGCCACGTCGTACTGTCCGGTCACGGCCAGGCGGGCGGTCTCGTCGGCCACCGGGACCAGTACCCGCAGCAGCCATCGGTCGAGCAGGGCCAGGGCCCAGAGGGCCAGTCCGTTGGGCAGCAGGGGCAGACCGAAGGCGAGCAGGTTGCCCGCCTTGCGGGGCGAGAAGGGACGCTTGGCCCGGGCCTGCAGCAGGCCGATGGAGAGGGCGAGCATCACCACGCTGGCCGTCAGGTTGGCGTAGACGATCCCCTGGACCCCCAGCCGCTCGACCACCACCAGGTAGATGGCCGTGCCGACGTAGACGACGAAGTTGATGACGTTGAAGATGGTGTAGAGCCAGGGTCGACCCTCCACCCGCAGCAGGCTGTAGGCTACGAACCGGTAGGTCGAGAGATAGGTGGCCAGGAGGGTCAGGCGCAGCAGACCGACCCCGTCCAGGGCCGCCGAGGCCGAAGTCCCGAAGAGGAACGGGGCCAGCCAGGGGGCCGCCATCCAGCCCAGCGCCACGAGCCCTACCGAGAGGGTACCGAGCAGGATGAGGGTGGTGTAGACCACCGACCCGCGGGCGCGGCCGTGATGGTAGTCGGCCATGACCTTGATGACGGCGGTGGCCAGTCCCAGGTTGAAGAAGAGGTAGGAGACCGCCTCGGCCAGGTGGAGCAGTCCGTAAAGCCCCATCTCCGGTCCATCGACCGCCCACACCCGGGTGAAGACGGGGATGAGCAGGAAGGAGAGGGACTTGACCAGCAGGTCTCCGAACCCGTAGACGGCCGTCTGCCGCCCCAGCCGATGCAGGGTGCTCCCGATCACGTCGGTGCTACGTCCCGGCCCCAGCGGGGGTTCCGACGCTCGGAGGCGGCCGGTCGCCGCCCCGCAGCAATCCTCCCCCGTCACGGCGCCGCCAAGCCCCGACGGCCCCCAGCCCCAGGGTCAGCACCAGAGCGGTGAGCGAGACGACCCGCCCGGCGTGGACGCTGGCCGGGGCGAAGCGCATCTCGACCACCCGGGGCGCGCCGTCCGGTGACGGTGTGACCCGGACCCCCCGCAGCAGATGGTCCACCCGGTGGATGGGGACCTCCTGTCCATCGACCGTGGCCGTCCAGCCGGCCGGATACCAGACCTCGCTGGCCACCAGCAGGACCCGGCCGGGGGTGTCCACCTCGTACCGGATCAGATGTTCGCTGCGCTCCAGCAGACGGACCCGCGCGCTGTCGACCGCCGAAGAGTCCAGCACCCCGACCTCCCCGGTGGCCAGGGCGGACCGGTAGATGGGGAAGGAACCGCCCAGCACCGCGTCCAGCACCGCCGACTCGTTCTGGGCCTGCTGGACCTCACCCACCAGCCAGGCCGGCCCGAAGACGCCCGGGACCCGGAAGACCCCGATCCCGTCCGCTTCGAAGAGCCGCTCGAAGCCGGGGACCTCGGCCTCGGCCGGGAGGATGGCGTAACGGGCGTTGAGCAGGCTGAGGGCGTTCCGGTTGGTGATGCGACCCTGCTGGCGCTCCAGGAACTCCTGGTAGACCCGCAGTTTGGCCGGGCTGTAGCCCTCCACGTCCTCGATCCGCTGAGCCATCCAGTAGTTGCCCGGCACCTGCATCCCGCCGTTGAAGATACGGAACGTCCCCGGCTGTTCCTGCAGGAAGCGGGCCACGGCATTGGGCTCCAGGGAGGCGGTCGGGGCGGTCGGGGGCGCGGTCTCCACCAGCCGCGCGTTCACCACCCAGAGGTCGAGGCCGGTGAGTACGATGACGACGACCACGGCGGCCGGCAGCGGGACCCGGCCGTTCAGGGCCGTCCCCAGCAGTCCCAGGGCGGCGGCCGTGACCGCGCTGATACGAAGCAGGTCGATCCAGAAGAGGTCGTAAGCCTGTCCGGCCACCACACTCCCCTGGGTCCCGAAGTTGTGGGCCAGTCTCGGGGCGGCGGCACCCACATAGGCCGACTCGAACGCCCCCTTCCCCACCAGCACCAGCAGGAAGAGGATGCCGGCGGCCAGCGCTCCGCGCTGGAGGATCCGCGCCCAGCGGCTCCGCTCCTCCCCTTCCAGCCGGAGCAGCGCCTCCAGACCGAGGGCGGCCAGGGCAGCGACCGCCAGAAGCAGGAGCACCAGGATCATGGCCGGGACCCGGAACTTCCCGAAGAAGGGGAGCAGCTTGAAGAGCGGTCCGTAGAGCAGGGGCAGCCACTTGCCGAAGGCCACCAGCAGGGCGAAGACGCCGATCAGGGCCAAGGCCCCGACCAGCGGGTCGCGCCGGCGCAGCATCAGGGCACAGACCGTGAGCAGCAACGGCAGCAGTCCCATGTAGTAGGGGTGGTCGGTGAAAGGCATCCAGCCCCAGTAGGTGAAGCCCCCGAACCCGTACCAGGAGGGGACGATCAGACTGAGGGTCTCCAGCGGGTGAAAGGACCAGCTGGTGGCGTAGTCGTAGGAGACCCCGCCCCCCACCACCGCACCGCCGCGGATGGAGAACTGGCTGTACTCATAGACCGGCCCCAGCAGATAGGCGCTCAGTCCCAGGGCCAGCAGGCCGGCGGCGGCCAGGGCCCCCAGACGGAGCAGGTGGTCGGCGGCCCGCCGCTCCTTCCGCTGATCCCAGGCGTCGTGCAGCCAGAGCAGTCCCATGGCCAGCAGGCCGTAGTAGGCGATCTGGACGTGCAGGGCCAGCAGTTGGACCCCGGTCACCAGGGCCAGCAGGGCGATGTGCAGCAGGTCGGGCCGCCGCAGCACCCGGCGGGTCATCATCACCACCAGCGGCAGCCAGGCGATGGTGAAGAGCTTGCCGCCGTGGGCCACCGGCCCCAGTACGATGACCTGGGGAGAGAAGAAGAAGACCAGGGCCCCCAGCAGGGCGGCTGGAGTGCGCAGCTTCACGTCCCGCAGCAGCAGGAACATGAAGAAACCGCCCAGCAGATGATGGAAGAGGATGTTGTGGGCGGAGGTGCCGAAGAAGAGCGCCCGGTAGAGCGGCTTGACCCACTCCACCGGATAGACCCCGGGGGTGAACTGGAGGCTCCCGAAGCTGGGCATCCCGGCGAAGAGGTAGGGGTTCCACAGCGGGAAGACCCCCCGGGCCCGGACCGAGCGTCCCCACTCCTCGAAGATG
>CAYUVJ010000032.1:0-12765 GCA_964447955.1 uncultured Gemmatimonadota bacterium | reverse complement strand
TGACCAGGTCGGTCACCGTCAGCACCACATGGCGGTCGACGGCCAGCGTATCCCCATCGGCCAGTGCGAGTTGGGGACCGTCGTCCACCTTGAGCATCAGGTAGACCAGCCGTGGATCGAGTACCTCCACGACACTGGTCGCCAGGATGCGGGCGCCGGCTTCGGCCCGGATCTCATAGCGCTCCTTCTCGGGGCTCAGACTGAAGCGCTGGAGCATGTCGTGCTCGGTATGCACGATGTATCCGCGATCCTCGCCGTCGTTGCTCACCGTATTCCCGACGAACCCGCGGAAGTTCACCTGGAAGGGACCCGGGGGCAGCGTGCCCAGCGGGTCATCCAGGACCAGGCTGTCCCCCCGGATCACCTGCAGGGTAGCTCCGGGTTCAAGCAGCAGCGACCGGTCGTTCCACCGCAGCCGGAAGGCGAGGATCCCCTCGTCTCCGACCGATGGAACCGGATCGGCCCGGCGGGCGGCCGGGTCGGGTCGACGGACGCTCGGATCGACCTTCAGTCGGACGGCTCCGCAGGGGTACTTGTCCTTCCAGACCGAGATCCGGGTGTCGCGGTCGATCCGGATGGGGACACGCCGGTCGTTGAATCCCCCCGCCCCCTCCACATCCACCAGCAGTCCCCGCTCGTAGTTGGCCTCGACGTGGGTGACCTCGACGGTCGCTCCAGGAGGTACCCGCAGTTCCTCTCCCTCGTCGACCACCACCGGCGGAGCACCGTCCACCGATACGGCCAGATACCTTAGTTGGGGCGTTTCCAGGGCGAAACGGGGATGGTCGGGCTGGATGCCGAGCCGCTCCATGAAGGCGTTGATGACCAGCACCTGGTACTCGACCCGCAGCGACTCGTCGGCGATGTCCTTGGAGGTCTCCACTCCGAAGGCGGGTATGCCCAGCCGGCTGACGGCGAAGAAGGTGGCCGACCCGCGCTGTTCCTTATGAGGAGAGTCCTCGCTGAAGGTACGCGTGTTCTTGACCCGGAAAAGGTGCTGAGTGTCCACGATCCCCATGTTGGCCCGCTCGGTCACCTCCCGGGCGATCGTCTCCAGGGGATAGGGCTCGCCCCCATCCCGGCCGGGCAGTTCCTCGGCATCCACGATCACCGTCTGTCCCCAGGCCTGAGGATTGCGGGTCGCGTTCATCCAGGTCGGATGATACCAGCCCGAGCCGTCGTGCAGGTTGAGTATGGCATCCGAGGCCGTCATCAGCTCGGTCAGGACGCCCACGATGTCCTGGGCAAGTTCATGGTCGTCGTCCGGTTCGACGCCGAACTCCCGGTTCAGGTCCCGTCCCCCGGTGGCCCGTTCGTCCCGGTGGATGGCGTAGATGTTCGCCCGCGGGACCACGATCAGGTTCCCCCGCCGCAGGGTCAGGTCGGCGTAGAGGTCGGCAGCCAGGTAGCCCCCCGGTTCGTTGCCGTGGATGCCGCCGATGATGAGCAGGGTGGGCCCGTCCAGTCGGCCCCGGATATCGTAGACGTTCAGTTCCTTCTCGGTATCGGCGAAGTAGACCCGGTGGGTCCGTCCGGGTCCCTTGTCGGGAACGTGCGCAGGTGCGGACCCGGGCGGAGGGGCGCCTGTCAGAAGCAGGGCGGTGACGAGGAGGGCCAGGAGTCTCATCCGGTCCCCCCGACCGGGAAGACCCGGTCCAGCAGCAGGCCTCCGGTACGGTCGTAGATGAAGAACCGGACCTCACGGGGACGGAATCCCACGGGGAGTTCGACTTGCGCCTCGATGGGGCGGAAGCGGCGGATGGCGAAGGATTCCCCGGCGTTGGGGGTGAGGGGACGACCGCTCTGGAGACTCATCGTCGGGATGCTCACGAAACGTCCCGGATGTTCCGCATCCTCGATCACCATGGCATAGAAACCGCGCAGCAGTTCTTCACCCCATTCGGTCTTGGAGAGTTCGGCATAGATATGCCAGAGCCCCCCCTCGCTCGAAGTAATGGCGAAGCCCTCGATCCTGACCTGATCATGGCCTGCTACAGGCTCTGAGTCCTCCGCAGGGACGGTCGGGCCGGTCCGGGATGCCGCCTCGACCGGAGCCCCACCACCCGGGGCGGATCCGGCGACCGGGACAGCCCCCGGTACGGCATCGGCCGGGGACGGCATAGGGGTCAGTATGGGGAACTCCCGTCTGGCCAGCATGTCGTAGCGTTCCTGGAGCCGGTGGAAGCGGTCGATGTGCCAGTAAAGGAGTCCGGCCAGCAATCCGATGACCAGTACCGGCATCACGACCAGCAGCCCCAGTCCGAACAGACGGCGCCGGGTCAGCAGCCAGGTCCGGTTGCTGCCGTCCGGGCGCAGCAGGATGAGAGTCTGATCGTGTCGCTCGTTCATCGGTCGGCCGTACCTGCTCGTCAGAGCGGGAGACTGGTCTCCCGGACGATCTTCCAGCCGTCTTCTTCCCGACGCAGGTAGAGTCGCTTGGCCGAGCGGGCATGGAAACGGTCGGAATCGTACTGCTGATGGAACACGGCCAGCAGTTCGTCACCGTGGTGGTAGAGATGGAGGTCCTCGACCTCCACCCGGATGTACTGGTACTGACGGTTGAGCCGGTCCTTGTAGGCCCGCCAGCCGGCCCAGTCGCGGCCCTGGCCCTCGAACGCCCGGCTGTAGTAGGCCATGTAGCGCTCGATCTCGCGGGACTCCCAGGCCGCCTTCCAGCCGGTGATCACCCCGGTGAGCTCCTCCCGCAGACGGGCGGCCGCTTCCGGTTCCAGAACACTAAGTTCGGATTCCACGACCATGACCGTCGCCCCCGGGACCCGGCCGGTCCGGACCGACGGGGTGAGGTACTCCAGGTCCTCGTTGTTCACCACCACACAGCCCCGGGTGTTGTAGCCGTTATCCACCCGCTGCGGCTCGTTGGTGGCGTGCAGCCAGATGTTGCTGCCGTTCTTGCCCTCCAGCTGGTCATAGACGTTGGGAAAGTCGGTCACGAAGGCCCGGATCCCGTACTCGTCGGGCAGTTGGCTGCCCTCGATGCGATAGGTGAAGAAGTAGATCCCCTCCGGGGTGCGCAGGTCCCCTTCCCGTTCCTTGTCCCCGTCCTTCTCCCCGGTATTGGCCCGGTAGATGGCCACCAGTTCCGGCAGGTTACGCTCGTTCCCCTTATAGTGCACCAGGCTCTGGGTCGATTTCTCCACCAGGAAGGCATGGCTTCCCAGCTGCAGATGGACCAGGGCGCCGGGGAACCTGCCCCGCAGGGTCGCGGCATCCCGGGTCCTCCCCGAATCGGACGATCCTCCGGATGCCGGGACCAGCATCAGGGTGGTGAGGATGATCAGGAGGCTCCGCATAGGCTACCGGGGCAGTGTGTTGCGGAGGATGGCCACGATGTCGCTGGCGGCATCGATCTGGGGGATCTCGATGACCCGGCCCAGTTCCCGTCCCCTGCTCTCCACCACGAAGGTGGGCGTGAGCTCGATCTGGTAGCGGTCCACGAGCCCGTCCCGGTCCTGCTTGCGCCGGTCCATACCGATGACACGCACCTCGATCCGGGGATTGTCCGCTTCCTTGAGAGCCCGGAAGAGCACCGGCACGTGTCGTTGGGCGTCGGGGCACCAGGTTCCCATGAAGACCTTGATGGTCACCGGCTCCCGGACCTTCTGCAGGAAAGCCACGGCCTCCGGGGGAACATCTACGAGGTCGTAGCGGGTCTGGAAGATGGTCACGTGTTCCAGGACCCAGTCCATGTCGGATTGGCCGTACATGACCAGTCCGTCCAGTCCGGGTGGTGTACCTTCTGGTACGGGAGCCCGGCCGCTGCAGGCGAACAGCAGCAGTGCAACGACCAGTACGGCCTGACGGAGATGGAAGATGTGATTCATGGCCTGAATGGTAGATAGAGGGAACGACCGATTCAAGCCCGGTTCTTGCACAGAGAACAGGTGCCGGCTGCTGCCGGACACCCCCTTCCCGTCCCTGTGGACCGGTCAGGTGCGGGTCGGGACGGCATGGGACCGGGCCGGAATTCAATCCGGACGGACGATCGTCTTCAGTCCCTTACGGACGATGTGGGCCGCCTGGGGTCCCTTGGGACCGTCGGTGAGATCGAACTCCACTTCCTCACCTGCTTTGAGCGCCCGGAAACCGTCACCGGATATCGCGGAGTAATGGGCGAAGACGTCGGGACCCGAAGATTGGCTGATGAAACCGTAACCCTTCTGATTGTTGAACCACTTCACGACACCGACCGGCATCTCATAGAACCCTCTCCACACGGTGTGGGACCCGCGGACGGGGCGGGTGGGAAGGGTCGTTCACCCGTGTGGAACCTGTTCGATTGTGTAGCCTGCCTCGGGGCCCGACAAGCAGATTCCTCAATCCGTGCGCTGACGTCGGACCTCGTAGAGGACCACTCCGGCGGCCACCGAGGCGTTGAGGCTTTCCTGTCCCTCCTCCATGGGGATGACGGCCGACCAGTCGCACTGGGATCGGATCACCGGCCGCATGCCCTGGCCCTCGGCCCCGACGACCACCACCAGGGGGACGTCCAGGTCGAGGTCGCGCAGCCGGACCTCCCCGCGGGGATCGGTCCCGAGGACCCACAACCCATCCTCCTTGAGTCCCTTCAGGCTCCGAGCCAGGTTGGCGACCCGGCAGACCGGGATCCGGGCCAGGGCACCGGCCGAGACCTTGAGAGCGGTCCCACCCACGGCCGCCGAGCGGTGCCGGGGGACCAGCAGGGCATGGGCTCCCAGGGCGGCGGCGCTGCGGGCGATCGCGCCCAGGTTGTGCGGGTCCTCCACCCCGTCGAGGGCCACCAGCAGGGGGGTCTCCCCCCGTTCCCGTACCCCCGCGAGCACCTCCTCGAGGTCGGCGTAGGCGAAGACCGCCACCCGGGCGGCCACTCCCTGGTGGGCCTGTCCGCCGGTGACCCGGTCGAGGGAGCGGGTGGGCTGGAAAGCCACCGGGACCCCCCGCTCCCGGGCTCGGTTCAGCAGGGCCTCGACCCGCCGGTCTCTCCGCCCGTCGGCCACCAGGAGCTTGTGGACCCGCAGTTCATCCTCCTCGAGCAGGGCGCTGACCGGGTTGATCCCCCAGACGAGGTCTGCTCCGCTGTCGTCCGCCCGCTCTCTGTCGGCCGTCATTCCCTCCTCCTTCAGGCGATCCCGCCCAGGACGATCTTCTCCCCCAGGCGTCGGACGATGGTGCGGCGCCAGCCTTCACGGACCTCCTCGGTCACCGGGAGGGCGTCCCCACGCTCGTCCCCGTCCCCGGCCAGCAGACCGAAGGCGTCCTGCCGGGCCAGGGCGAGCAGGGGGGCGTCCCCCACCAGATCGGCCACCCGCAGTCCCGGGAGCCCGTGCTGGCGGGTGCCGAAGAACTCGCCGGGGCCGCGGATGCACAGGTCGGCCTCGGCAATACGGAATCCGTCGGTGGTCTCTACCATGGCCTTGAGGCGCTGTTCGGCCTCTGCCGTCAGCTCGTCGCCCTCCAGGAGCACGCAGACCGCCTGTCCCCCACCCCGGCCGACCCGGCCCCGCAGCTGGTGGAGCTGGGAGAGCCCGAACCGTTCGGCATGCTGGATGAGGATGAGCGAGGCGTCCGGGACGTCCACTCCGACCTCGATCACCGTGGTGGCAACCAGCAGGCCGATCTCCCCACTGCGGAACGCCGACATGACCACGTCCTTCTCTTCCGCTTTCAGACGTCCGTGCACCAGCCCGATCCGGTGTTCGCGGAGCGGTCCGGTGCGGAGCCGCTCATAAGCGCTCACGGCCGCCTGCAGGTCGCTGTTGGCCGATTCCTCGACCAGCGGGAAGACCCAGAAGACCTGGCGTCCCTCCTCCAGGGCGATCCGGACCCGCGCCTCCACCCGCTCGTTCTGGGCCAGCGGGAACCGATGGGTCTCCACCGGCTGTCGGCCCGGCGGGAGTTCGTCGATGACACTGGTGTCCAGATCGCCGTAGAGCGTCATGGCCAGGGTCCGGGGGATCGGGGTGGCCGTCATCACCAGCACATCGGGCGCGGTCCCTTTGGCCGGCAGAGCCCCCCGCTGCAGGACGCCGAACCGATGCTGCTCGTCCACCACCACCACGCCGAGTCGACCGAAGTCCACGTCCTCCTGGATGAGGGCGTGGGTACCGACCACGAGTCCCGGTTCCCCGCTACGGAGTCGTTCCAGCAGCCCGGTCCGCTCGGCCGCGGTGAGCCGGGCCGAGAGCAGATGGACCGGGATCCCGAGCGCGCCCAGTTCGACGCGCAGTCGTCCGTGATGCTGTTCGGCCAGGATCTCGGTGGGGGCCATCAACGCCCCCTGGAGCCCGTTCTCCACCGCGGTCAGAAGCGTGCAGGCGGCCACAACCGTCTTCCCGCTCCCCACGTCCCCCTGCAGCAGCCGGTTCATCGGATGGGGGCGTCCCAGGTCCTCGAAGATCTCGGCCAGGACCCGCTGCTGGGCCCGGGTCAGGGTGAATCCCACCCCTTCCAGATAGCGCCTTACCTGGGGACCCCAGGTCCTGAGGGCCTGCCCGGGGCGGCGTTGCCGATGACCCTGGCGGTCGGCCAGCAGAAGCTCGAGGTAGAAGAATTCCTCGTAGGCAAGACGGCGTCGGGCGGCTTCGGCCTCTTCGGGATCGGCCGGGAAGTGCAGCCCTTCATACGCCCGGTCCAGGGCGAGCAGGTCCCGGCGTGCGCGCAGCCACTCCGGCAGGGGGTCTTCCAGATCGGAGACAACCGCATCCAGAGTGTTGCGGAGGATACGCCGCAGTCCCCGGCTGGCCAGTCCTACCGACCTCAGTTCGGCGCTCAGGGGATAGACGGGGATGAGTCCGCCGGCGTGGAGGGATTCCTCGAGCAGGTCCCCCTCCTCGGTTGCCTCACCGGCGCCGCCCAGCACCTCGAATTCGGGGTGGGGGATCTGGAGGTGGCCTCGATAACTGCCGACCCGGCCGGAGAGGACGACCACATCACCGGGACGCAGGGCCCCCTGCACATAGTTGAGTCCCTGGAACCAGACCGCTTCGAGGACCGCCGTTCCATCTCCCAGTCGGGCTACGAAGCGGGGACGCCGGCCGCGGGCGGTGCCGGCCGCCAGCACCTGGGCCAGGACGGTCGCGGTCTCCCCCTCCCGGAGCTCGCCGATCGGACTGCAGTGACGCCGGTCCACATAACGTCGAGGAGCGTAGAGGAGCAGGTCCTCCACGCTCTCGACGCCGACGCTGCGCAGGGCTGCGGCCCGTACCGGGCCGACCCCGCGCACGTATTGTACCGGGGAGGCGAGACGGTCCTCCATCCGCCCCGGTCCGCTCAGAACCCGAAGGTCAGCCCGACCACGACCCCCTTGTTCGTGACCGTGTCGTCCTCCAGCGCGATCGACTGGATGCGGTACTCGGCCGTGATGGCGAAGGGGAGCACCGGCGGGTCGAAGAGCAGTCCGAACATCAGGTGATAGCCGGTGTGGGTGAAGTCAGCCGGATCCGTGCTCACTCCCCCGCTGTAGGTCGCTTCGTCCAGGTACGACATCAGGTTCAGGTTGAGACCGCCGCCCACCACCGGCTTGATGGGGAAGAGCGGCAGGACCGAGATGGGGTAGCGTACATCGGCGAAGAGCGAGATGGCCTGGTAGTCCTCTTCCACGTCGAGCACGTCATAGCTGTAGGTTGCCGTTCCCTTGAGGTACTCGGCCCCCACCTGCACCTTGAGGATGGGGATGAAGCCGATGGCCAGGTGGGCCCCGAAGGCGGTGGTCGGATCCATCTCGACGTGGTCCCCGGAGACGGCGATGCTCCCTGCCCGCACGCCCAGACCGGTCTGGGCGGAGGCCACGACGGGCAACAGGACCACGATCGCGAGGGCGGACAGCACGTGCGGGATACGACGATTCATACGTCTCTCCTCCGTTGGTGGGGCGTCTGCGGGTGGAACCTCTTGCCGCCACCCGAACCCGACCCTATTTTATCACATCTTCACACCGGGGCCCAGGTAGTCGTCCGACCTGACCCGGGGCATCACGTTACGTCCCAAGGAGAAAGTAATTATGGCGCGCCGTTGCGACATATGCGGCAAGGGTCCTCAGGCCGGAAGGAACGTCTCGCACGCGCACAACGTGACCAAGCGCCGCTTCCTGCCGAATCTGCACAAGATCCGCATCAAGGAGGGCGGGACGACCCGGCGGATCCTCGTCTGCTCCTCCTGTCTGAAGGCCGGCAAGTTCGAGAAGGCCTAGTACCCTAGCGTCCCCGTCCCGCCACCTGGAGATCCAGACCGAACCCGATCTCGATCCAGGAAAGGTCTCCCAGACCGAAGTTCCCCGTGTCGGTGAAGCGGTGGTAGCGCAGTGTTCCCTCGACGTCGAACTCTCCGATCTTGAACTCTACCCCACCCCCGATCGCCGCTCCGGGCCGGAACGCGCCTTTGGTGATCCTCTGTACCCCGGCGAGGAAACGGTCGAAGGTGAGCTGGTACATACCCCCGGTGACCAGCACGAACGGCTTGCCCCATTCCGGCTCACCCACGAACATCCGCAAGCCTACACCCAGCATCTTGCCCATGTACTTGGCTTCGGAGAGATGGACGTTGGTGGTCTGGATGAATTCCCCGGTCCGAACCTTGAACCGGGGCAGAGCCAGATCGAAGGCCAGGTCGACCTGGTCGGTCAGCGGCAGATACCCCCGGAAGACGAACCCGGCATCCGGGGCGGCGAAACCCTGGTCGGCTTCATCCTGGCCCCCCAGATGGGCGATGGGTATATCCGTGGCGAACCCGACCATCAGACGGAAGGGATGTTGACCGGCGGTTCCTCCCCCGGGCGCGACCACGGTGGGCTGGGCCGACACGGATATGGGTCCCAGCAGCAGGAGTGCCAGGATGGCGGTCGCCGCCGTCCGACCGTTCCAACGGACGGACACGCGGGATTTCGTGATGGGACGGATCAACGGTCACCTCCGAAAGCGAATGTCGCCAGTGCGCGGAACGCGAACCAGCGGTCTAAGAACCCCGTTTCCTTGAACTCGTGCCAGACCACACCGAGATCGAGTCCGAAAGATGTACTCACCGGGAGGACCCAGCCGACGCCCAGAGCCCAGCCCGGTTCCCAGTCGTAGGCTATGGTCGTGTCCAGACCCGTGAACGAGAGTCCGAACGTGTTCCGGTGCCAGCCCCCAGCCGCCTCGGCATAGGGTCCGGACGGCTCTCCGGAGCCGACCTGCCAGCGAAGCCCCAGGTTCCAGGCCGCCAGGTCACTGGAGCCGTCCGTTATGGGTGGCGATCCGCCATAGTCCGCCTGGGCCCGGTCCACATCCAGACCGAAGATCGGGAAAGAGGCCTGGACAAAGAATCCCAGCCGACGCCAGGGACTCCAAGCGAGCCGCTGGGTAAGAGCCATCCCGGCCACGGCGTACTGCCCCTGGTCCGGGTCGGCCAGAGCCAGATCGCCGGCCGGCACCACCAGGGCCGTGCCGAACGAGATGGCGAACGGGTGAGGCTCGGGGGGCGGTAGTTGCGCCCCGACGCCTTCTGTGACCCGGACCGCCGTCAGCACGACGGTTGCCAGCACTCCGGTCCACCGACGCAGACGACCTCCACCCGGCCGTCTCACGTTTCCTCAACCTCGCTCACTTCGTCCCCATCCGACGCCACGGTCGGCGACAACAGCGCCTCGACGATCCGGGAGGGGTCCTCCCGTACCGGGAAATAGACCTGGTCCAGGACACTCTTGGCCACGACCAGGATCGGGACAGCGAAGAACACTCCCCAGAACCCCCACAGGCTCCCGCACAGCAGGATGGCCACGATGATGGCCACCGGGTGGGTGTTGGTCTCTCTGCCGATGATGACGGGTGTCAGGTAGTTGGCGTCCACCATCTGAACCCCCATATAGACGGCCAGGGTGCCGAGCCCCTTCATCATGGTCCCCCACTGGATCAGGCCGACCAGGACGACCGGTACGGCCACCACGATCGCCCCGATGTAGGGGATGAAGGTGGAGACCCCGGTCAGCAGTCCGAGCAGCAGCCAGTAGTTCAACCCGATGAACAGGTAGGCCAGAGTGGAGAGCATGAAGAGCAGGAAGACGACGATGAACTTGCCCTTGATGAAGCGGCCCATCTGCTGGTCGATGTCGTTGAAGACCCGGATGAAGGTCGAATGGCCGAGGGTCGGGAAGAGCCGTTTGAGGTAGGCCCAGATCTCCATCTTGTCCTTCAGGATGAAGAAGGTCAGGAAGAGTGCGATGACGGCCCCCACCCCGCCACTGAAGGTGCCCCCCGCCCAGGCCAGCAGGATGGTGATGAGGCGGCCGAGTTGATCGTCCACCGTGATCCGGAGCCGCCCCAGGAACTCCTGGACCGAGTCGCCGGGGAAATACTGGGGATAACTCTCGTGCATCTGGGCCAGCCACCCCTCGAAGCGGGTGATCAGCCGCGGGACCTGATTGGCCAGCGCGTTCAGCTCTTCGGCTACCGTCGGGAGGATGGCGAAGAGGGTGAGCCCGATCAGGACCACCGTGCCGAGCATGACGAGCAGTACGGCCAGCAGGCGGGGGACTCGCAGATGTTCCAGGCGTCCGACCAGACCGTCCAGCAGGTAGGCGATGACGGCCGCCGCGAAGACGGGGCCGAGGGCGTCGGAGAACCAGAACACCACCACGGCACCGAGGACCCCGATAGTGATCAGGATCCACAATTTGGGTTGCTTGAGACGGCTTCGCCACTCCGCCATGCCCGACCCTTCCCGTTGACGTGTCCCGGGCCCATGGATAGCCTGTCAGCCATGCACGAGCCCCACCTTTTTGAATATACGGATGTAGAGGACCGACTGTCGACATCCCTCGCCCGCCCACCCCGGGAACCGGTAATCGTCGTCCCGGGGTCCGGCCGGTCCGGCGGTCGGGTCCTGATGACCCTGCTGATGTTCCTGCTCGGCATGGGGGTCTCCGGTGAGGCCCTGGCCCAGGGGGAAGGACTCCAGCAGTTGCGCCGCCAGGTCTCCGACCACCGCTACCGGGAGGCCCAGGCCGGCCTGGAGAACTGGCTGGAGACCCATCCGCGCGACGGAGAGGCCTGGCGACTGCTCGGCCAGGTTCGTGAGGGGCGCTGGGACTATAAGAGCGCTGCGGACGCCTATGAACGGGCGTTGGACCTGCTGGGGGAGAACCCCGACCTGCTCATGAGCTGGGTCATGACCAAGGGTCAGACCCTGAACATCCTGAGCGCGATCTTCTCCGCCGCGAAACTGAAGGATGCCGTGGAGCGGGTCGTGGAACTGGAACCGACCAATATGGAGGCCCGGGGGCTGCTGGCGGCCTATTACGCCGTATTGCCCGGTATCGTGGGCGGGAGCCAGGAAAAGTCCGACCGGATCGTACAGGAACTCGTGCAGCTCGACCCAGCCGCCGGGCTGACCCTGCAGGGCTATCAGGCCGAGCAGGCGGGACTCCCTGATTCGGTCAAGGTGAACCGCTGGGAGGCGGCTATCCGGCACGATCCCGGATTCGCCGGAGCCCTCTACGCCCTGGGACAGCACCTGGTGCGCCAGGAGCGTTTCGAGGAGGGTCTGGAACTCTACCGGCGAGCGATGCGGGCTGAACCGGGGGACATGCGTCTGCGCCTGTCCTACGGACGCGCGCTGCGTCGAGCCGGTCGGGCCGACGAGGCGGCCGACGAGTTCCGGGCCATCCTGGCGGATGACCCGTACTACGCCGACGCCCGCTTCTACCTGGCCGAATACTACGAGCGGATCGAGGACCGCCAAGCCGCCATCCGGGAGTACCAGACCCTCGCTCTCCACAACCCTCACTACGAGGAGAAGGAAATCCGCCGGCGGCTGCGACGGCTGATGCGCTGACCAGAGACTACTTCGCCGCCTTGAAGTTCTCCGCTACCCGGTCCCAGTCCACCACGTTCCAGAAGGCCGAGATGTAGTCGGGCCGGCGGTTCTGGTAGTTCAGGTAGTAGGCGTGCTCCCAGACGTCCAGGCCCAGGATCGGGATCTCACCTTGCATGTAGGGAGCGTCCTGGTTGGCCGTCGAGTAGAGTCTGAGGGCGCCGGAAACGTCCACCACCAGCCAGGCCCAGCCGCTGCCGAAACGGGTCGCGGCTGCCTTGGTGAACGCCTCCTGGAACTTCTCGAAGGAACCGAAGGTGCCGTCGATCGCCGCGGCCAGCTCCCCGGTGGGCTCCCCACCCTTGCCCGAACCCATGATGCTCCAGAAGAGGGTGTGGTTGGCGTGTCCGCCGCCGTTGTTGCGCACCGCCGTGCGGATGTCCTCGGGAACCTGGTCGATGCTGCGCAGCAGGTCCTCGACCGGAAGGGCTTCCAGGTCGGCGTGCCCCTGCAGGGCGTTGTTGAGGTTGTTCACGTAACCGGCGTGGTGCTTGCCGTGGTGGATCTCCATGGTGCGGGCATCGATGTGGGGCTCGAGGGCGTTGAATTCGTACGGCAGTTCAGGCAGTTGGTGGGCCATGGTGACTTCCGTTCAGCTCGGGTGGTATAATCGGACTTAAATAGTCGCCTTTTATCAATCTGCAGCTGCAGCGTGCCTCACGCAAGTTCAATCCGCGAGGAGAGCAGCCGGATGTGACCGTTCCAGGGCGGGGTCTTCGGGGCAGATGGGGGTGCGGCCGAGGGTGCGCTGCCCGATCGGTGGGCCGGGGGCGTCCCGCTGCGGGAGAGGGACGGGACGCCCCCGTTCGGCGGGCAGAATGGACCTGGTGGGCGGCCGGCCGGCGCGGTGGCCGGTCCGCCCTCAGTCCATCTGCTTACGGAGGAAGGTGGGGATGTCCAGGTCGTCCGGGGTGAAGCTCTGGA
>CAYUVJ010000031.1:0-12770 GCA_964447955.1 uncultured Gemmatimonadota bacterium | reverse complement strand
GGTCATGACCGCCATGGATCCTTGCGACCTCCCTCCCGCCGCGATCGGGATACCGCCCGCCCGCAGTCACGGGATCGGTTCAGAGAGGGAACTCCCCCTCGAAGTGTCCCATCTCACCCAGTTCCTTCCGTTGCCGGTACTCCTCGAGCAGGGCGGCCCGCTGGGCCTCCAACTGGGGCGTCGGGGTCTCGTAGATGTCGTCGAACAGGCTGGAGACCGGGACCGGTTCGGCCGCTTCGGCCGCCTTGACCGCTTCGGCGATCTCCTCCCGGACGTCGGCCCAGAGGGCTTCTTCCTTCTGATCGTCCCAGATGCCGCGCTGCTCCAGGTAGCGGCGGAAGCGCAGCAGGGGGTCCCGCAGCTGCCACCCGGCCACTTCCTGAGTGGAGCGGTAGCGGGTCGGGTCGTCGCTCGAGGAGTGGGGTCCCATGCGGTAGGTCAGGGCCTCGATGAAGGTGGGGCCCTCCCCCCGGCGGGCCCGTTCGACCGCCTCTTTCGTGGCGGTGTACATGGCCAGCACGTCGTTGCCGTCCACCCGCACCCCGGGCACACCGTAGCCCAGAGCCTTGTCGGCCAGGGTCTCGGCCGCGGTCTGGCGCTCCACCGGCAGGCTGATCGCCCAGCCGTTGTTCTGACAGAGGAAGATGACCGGCGCCTGGTAGACGCCGGCGAAGTTCATGCCGGTATGGAAATCGTTGCTGCTGGTCGCTCCATCCCCGAAGTAGGTCACCGCTACTCCGTCACCCCCCTTCATCCGCTCGGCCACCGCCCAGCCGGCGGCGTGGATGATGTGGGTCCCGATAGGGCTCGAGGGGGTGACGAAATTGATGTCCCGGTAACCGTAGTGGTTGGGCATCTGCCGACCTTTGTTGACGTCGGCCTGGTTACCGAAGAGCTGACCGGCCAGGGCCAGCATGGGCATGCCGCGCACCAGGGCGACAGCCAGTTCGCGATAGGCGGGGAAGAGCCAGTCGCGGTCGTCGACGGCCAGGGCACTCCCGACCTGGGCGGCCTCCTGGCCGATGGCGGGGGCGAAGAAACCGATCCTCCCCTGGCGCTGCAGGTTGAGGGCCCGCTCGTCGAAGGCGCGGGCGGCCACCAGCCAGCGGTGGATCCGCAGGACCGTCTCGTCGTCGAACCCCGGGTCACGCGACTTGACGGTGGTCCCGTCCTCTTTGAGGACCGCGATGGGCTTACTCGCCATTCCCTCCCCCCTCGACAATACTGCGGATGTAGAACTCCCCGGCCCGGTAGGACGACCGCACCAGCGGCCCGCTGGCCACGTAGCGGAAACCCTTCTCCAGACCGATCTCCCGGTAGGCGGTGAAATGTTCCGGGGTGACGAACTCGATCACCGGGAGGTGTTTCAGGCTCGGGCGAAGGTACTGGCCGATGGTCAGGAAGTCCACATCCACGGACCGCAGGTCGTCCATGGCCTCGCTCATCTCGGTCTCGGTCTCGCCCAGCCCGACCATCAGGCTCGACTTGGTATAGAGCGGCTGTTCGCGCAGCCGGGGGGCGAGTTCCTTCAGGTCGGCCAGCACCTGCAGGGTCACTTCGTAGGAGGCACGGGCGTCCCGCACCTCGCGGGTCAGCCGACGCACCGTCTCCAGGTTCTGGGCGATGACCTCGGGACCGGCCACGATCAGGTCGCTCAGCGCCTCGCGGTCCCCGCCGAAGTCAGGGATGAGCGTCTCGATCTTCAGGTCGGGCCGGCGCCGCTTGATCTCCCGCACCGTCCGGGCGTAGTGCCCCGCCCCGCCGTCGGGCAGATCGTCCCGGTCCACACTGGTGATCACCACATACTTCAGGTGCTCCAGCCGGGACAGGGCGGCGGCGGTGTTCTCCGGCTCCAGTGGGTCGAGCCGGCCCCCCGGGTTCCCGCTGGTGACGTTGCAGAACCGGCAGCCCCGGGTGCAGACATCCCCCAGGATCATGATGGTCGCGGTCCCTTCGCCCCAGCACTCCCCAACGTTGGGGCAGGAGGCCTCCTCACATACGGTGTGGAGGTTCAGACCCCGCAGGAGTCCCTTGAGGTCGGCGTAGTTCTCGCCTCCCGGTGGGCGGACCTTGAGCCACTCCGGCTTCCGCTGTCTAGTGTCCTGAATAGGCATATCGCGCCATTTCGCGGTGGGATCGTTCGTAACAGGTGTTGGCATGATAGGCTTCGCACTATAAGTTTGACGTTCTGTTCGGGCAAGGCCCTCCAACCATCCCGGTCCGGGGGTCGGCCCACCCTGTCGTTCGCACCCGGAGGACCCATGGCACGCCAGCAGAGTTATACAAAGGTCACCCCTCCCGATCCGGAGAGCTGGGACAAGATCCGCGAGATGTTCGACGCCTGGGCCGAGAAGGGCTCAGGAGCCGGCATGCAGGAGAAACACCTGCACCTGGGACTGGCCATCATCCAGGAGATGCCCCACGACGAGAGCGACACGATCCTCGACCTCTCCTGCGGGGAAGGATGGTTCTCGCGTTATCTGGCCAGCGAGATCGTACCCAAGGGGAAAGTCATCGGGATCGACCTCTCGCCGCAGATGATCGAGCGGGCCCAGAAGGAATACGACAACCCGAAGAACCTCACCTTCCAGGTGGCGACCGCCGAAGATCTCTCCCTGGAAGAGCAGATGGTCGACCACGTGGTCAACATCGAGGCCTTCTACTACTACCCCGACCAAGTGGCGGCCGGGCACGAGATCTTCCGGGTCTTGAAGCCGGGCGGCACGTTCTTCGTGGCGATCAACTACTACCTGGAAAACCGGCACTCCCACCACTGGATGGACCTGATCGATGTCTCCATGCACTGTAAGGGCGTCGAGCAGTACAACACGCTCTTCCGGGCCTGTGGGTTCATCGACGTGGGCGATCAGCGCATCCGGGAGGAAGCCGACCCCGAAGGGAAACCGGACGGCAAGTGGATCCGCAACATGGAGCAGCTCAAAGGCTTCCAGCAGGAAGGCGCCTTGCTGATCTCGGGACGTCGTCCTCCCGAAGAGGAGTGAGAGGGACCGATCCTCTGCATCGACCTGCATGCTCACACCACCGCCAGTGACGGTTCGCTGACCCCGACCGAGCTGGTCGAAGCCGCGCTCCAGGCCGGTCTGGCGGCCCTGGCGGTCACCGACCACGATACGGTGGATGGGGTTCCGGAGGCCCTGGCTGCCGGCCGTGAGCTGGGCCTGCGGGTCGTGCCCGGCATCGAGATCTCGGCCGAGCTGGAAGGCGGCACCCTGCATGTTCTGGGCTACGGATTCGATATGGACGAGCCCCGGTTCGCCGCCGGGGTGACCCGGCTCAAACAGGCCCGGGACGAACGAAACCCTAGGATCATAGAGAACCTGCAGGCCGAGGGGATCGACATCACCCTGGAGAAGGTCGCCCAGCGGGCCGGCGGCGTGATGATCGGCCGTCCCCACATGGCCCGGACCCTGCTGGAGATCGGGGCGGTCGGATCCATCCAGGAGGCCTTCGACGAGTATCTGGGCTCGGATGCCCGGGCCTACGTCCACAAGTTCCGCTATCCCCCGGCCGCGGCTTTCGCCTTGATCCGGGGGGCCGGCGGCATCCCGGTGATGGCCCACCCCTATCAGACCCGACGGGCGGGTGAGGACCTGCGCCGGCTGCTCGCCGACCTCAAGGCCGAGGGGCTGGAGGGGATCGAGGTCCACTATTCGCGGCACACCCCGGAGCAGACCGCCTTCTACCGCGAACTGGCGTCCGAGTTCGACCTGGTCGAGACCGGGGGTACCGACTTCCATGGCGCCACCAAGGCCGACATCGCCCTGGGACGCGGTCAGGGTGACCTGTGCGTGCCGGTGGACCTGCTCGAACCCCTCGACGAGCGGATCGTCCGGATCCAGCAGTAGGTCGGCAACCGTTCCGAAGTCGTCTTGTACCTCTGAATACGACCCGACCCTCTATCTGTAATCCCGTTAGGTCATCGAGGGGTCATCACGGCCATCGGACGCTTCGTACCGGTCCGGTCCGGACCTACTCATCCGTCACCCGGGGACCATCGTGCGAGGATGCCACGGCAGAAGATACCCCCACCCGCCCCGCTCCGGTCCGGCGCTGCTTGTCGGCCTGCTGCTGACCACCGGTCTGCCGACGGCGTTGACCGTCGGAGCCCAGTCGGTCAATGTGCGCCGGGTGACGGTCATGCCCTTCCTGAGCGCGGACGGTGACAGCCAGTCAGCCTCCGATTTCTATCAGGGATTCATGGGAGGGATACGCACCGGCAACTGGCTCCAGCTCCAGCCGGGACACACCACCGCGGTGGGACAGGACGAATATGAACTGAGAACCGCACTGCGAAGTGTCGGAGGGTTCCGCAGCCTCTCGGAAGCCACCGGCAGCGCCTTCGTCATCGGCGGTGTCTACACCCGTGGTCCTGAGGGCGGGATCGAGGTCACCTCGGTGATCTTCAGCCAGGACGAGGGGAGCTTCCTGGCTCTGGAGCAGGTCCACTATCCGGACGCCCCCACTGCCCGGGCCGGGGCGGTCGGATTGGCCAGCCGGCTGAGCCATCCTTCCAACTTCACCACACCGGATGTGGCCTTCTTCTATTCCGCCCTGATCCCGGGGGCGGGCCAGGTCAGCATGAAGGAGTGGGGCTGGGCCGCCATCTCGGCCGCCTTGGTGGGGGGTACCGCCTGGTACCGTCTCTCGCTCCCCTCCGGCGACCCTTTCCTCTACGACCCCGCGGTCTTCACCTCCGAGCGGGACCCGGTGACCCGTATCTCCAACTACTACATCTCGGGAGTGGAGGTGACCCAGGAGGTCTGGGACCAGAAGAAGAAGGAAGCCCAGGCTCACCACAGCTCCGCCCAACTCGACCGTATCAACGCCGTCGCAAAGAAAAAGGAAGCCAATCTGATCCTGCTGTCCGCCTACCTCTTCAATGTGGTCAACACGCTCATCCTCGGCCGGCACCAGATCGACAGCGTCCCCTTCTTCCGCTTGGTCAGCGAGCTGGAAGCGGTCCCTGAGGGGATCTCACCACGCGTGGGATTCCGGCTCAGCATCCCCATCCGACGCTGAGTCCTCCCCTTCTCCCGGCCGCGTCGGCCGCTCAGGGTGCGGTACCGGTCCCCTCGGGGATCGCCTCAGCCACCAGCTCGGCCACATGCCGGACCCGCACCGGCGCGGCGTCGTAGCCCTCCTGGGCCTTGAGCCCGTCCTCCAGCATGGCCAGGCAGAAGGGGCAGGAAACCGCCAGGGTGGGCGCGCCCGAACGCATGACCTCGGCGGCCCGGTTCCAGGAGACCCGCGGCTCCTTCTCCTCCAGCCACATGTTCCCGCCGCCGGCCCCGCAGCAGAATCCGTCCGAACGGTTCCGGTCGAGTTCCACCAGTTCGGCGCCGGAAGCCCGGACCAGCTCCCGCTGGGGATCGTAGAGGCCGTTGTAACGGCCATAGAAGCAGGAGTCGTGGTAGGCCACCCGGCCCAAGTCGGCCTGCCCGGGCAGTCCGTGGGTGCGTACCAGGTCCCAGACGAAGTCTTCGAACGCCCGCAGCCCGAAGGGGAGTTCCCCCTTCCACTCCGCGGGGAGCAGGTCGCGGGAGTCCTTGGCGAATACCTGGTAGCAGTGCGGGTTGGTGACCACCAGGGTCTGGAAGTCGAACTGCGCGAAGAGCTCCAGGTTGGTCTGGGCATTCATCTGGAACTGCAGTTCGTTCCCCATCCGCCGGAAGTTCTCACCGCAGCAGACCTCCTGCTCACCGATGATGCGGAAGTCTACCCCATAGTGCCGGAGCACCTTGAGGACGGCCCGGGTGGTCTGGACGCTGCGGTCGTCGTAGAGCCCCCAGCAGCCGACCCAGAAGAGGACCTCGAAGCGCTCCCCGGGCTGGGCGACGGGGAGCTCGCCCAGCTTGCCCAGGGTCTCGGTCTTGCGATAGTCGCCGTAAGCCCAGGGGTCCCCCGACTGCTCCATGTTGCGGAAGACGCGCTGGGCGTCGGAGGGGACCTCGCCGGTGTCCAGGACCTGGTAGCGCCGCATGTTCAGCAGCATGGAGAGGTGGTCGATGTTGACCGGACAGGCGTTGACGCAACCCATGCAGGTGGTGCACTGCCAGAGCGTCTCGGCCGCGATGACATGGTTGATGAGCGGCTGACGCTCCCGGGCGATCCTCTCGGTACTCCCCCCCGCCGCCGCCCAGGCCTCACGGGCGGCCGCGGCCTGGCGCCCCGGGGGCGTCTTCCCCTTGGCATGGTACTTGAGATCGACGATGAACTCCTTGGGATTGAGGAGCTTGCCGGTGGCGTAGGCCGGGCAGGCCTCCTGGCAGCGACCGCACTCGATGCAGGTGAGCAGGTCGAGCCGGTCCTTCCAGGTGAAGTGGTCGAGGGCGTTGAACCCGTAGGCTTCCCCTTTCTCTTCGTCCGGGACGACCTCGAGGTCCATCGCGTCCATCCTGCCGTGATCGACCAGTTGCTGGACCACCGCGTTGACCGGCGCGCTCAGGATGTGGAAGTGTTTGGAGGTGGGCACGTAGGCCAGGAAGCTGAAGGCCACCACCAGGTGGAGGTAGCCGAAGTACTCCGAGGCCGGCAGACCCAGGTAGCGTTCGCCCAGGTGGCTGAGG
This sequence comes from uncultured Gemmatimonadota bacterium, assembly GCA_964447955.1. Lineage (GTDB taxonomy): Bacteria > Blakebacterota > Blakebacteria > Blakebacterales > CAYUVJ01 > CAYUVJ01. Next base: position 6,183 of record CAYUVJ010000031.1, on the reverse strand, counting down.
GCGATGACCCCGATCATCAGGAGCACGATCCCCGACTCGGGACTGTGGTAGGTCAGGTAGTCGGGGCGCAGTACGAACCGGCGCACGGCCAGTACGGCGATACCGACCAGGATGAGCACCGCGAAGACATCCACCACCGGGGGGAACCAGCCCAGCACCCCGTGCAGGAAGCCCTCGCTCCCGGCCGCCAGCCGCACCAGCAGGTTCAGGGTCGAGACGGCGAAGGCCAGGAAGCCCCAGAAGATGAAGGCGTGGGCCCAGCCGGCCGTAAGCCGCCGACGCACCTTGCTCTGACCGATGACCTCGGTGAAGAAGAGTCCGATCCGGCGGCCGGGGTGGTCCCCCCGCCACTCGGGATGTCCTCGGCGGACGAAGCGGACCTGGCGGCCGAGCAGACGGGCGAAGAGGGCCAGGGCACCGACCACATAGACGGCGGTTACCAGGCGGAGCAGGTCGTGGATGTCCATGGAACTACCTCGGTTCGGGTTGCACTCTCCGCGTCAGGGTCTCAGAGCTCCTTCAGGGCCGTCAGCACCTCGTCCACATGACCGGCGACCTTCACCTTGTACCAGGCCCGGGCGATCTGCCCCTCGGGGTCGATCAGGAAGGTGGATCGGACGATCCCTTCACGGGTCTTCCCGTACATCTTCTTCTCCCCCCAGGCGCCGTAAGCGGCCGCCACCGCATGGTCGGCGTCGACCAGCAGGGGGAAGTCCAGACCGTACTTCTGCTTGAACTTCTGGTGGCTCCCGGCCGAGTCGGGGGAAACGCCCAGGACGACCCCGCCCTGCTTGGAGACCCGGTTCATGTTGTCCCGGAAGTCGCAGGCCTCCGACGTGCAGCCCGGGGTGTCGTCCTTGGGGTAGAAGTAGAGCACCACCGACCGGCCTCCCAGGGCGGCCAGCTCCACGCTCTGACCGTTCTCATCGAGCAGGCTGAAGGGGGGGGCCGGGTCACCGGGCTGCAGGGGCATGGTCATCCTCCGGGTCGGTCGTGGATCGGGACAGAGCGTCCCTAGCATGCCCGAGCCGCCGACCGGTTTCAAGCCGCGGTCGGCCGGGCTCGGCCCTATCTTGTCAACTGGTTCGAGCACCAGGGATCGGCCTTGAGGCCGGCCACAGCCCTCGGGAGGGAGCATGCCGCAGCGCCCGCACATCGAGACGATCACCGTCGGCCCGCTGGCCGAGAACTGCTACCTGCTCGGCGACCCCGACTCGAAGGAGGCCGTGCTGATCGATCCGGGGGACGAGGGGGAACGGATCCTGGCGACGGTGCGGGAGGGGGGCTGGCAGGTGCGCGAGGTGCTGCTGACCCATGCCCATTTCGACCATGTGCTGGCCGTCGGCGAGGTGGTCGCGGCGCTCGAGGTCCCCTTCCGGGTCCCCGAGGGGGAGCGGGGCGCCCTGGCGGCAGCCCCCGGTATCGCCCTGCTGTGGACCGGTGAGAAGCCCGACCCGCCCCCGGAACCCGACGGCGGTCTGCCCGACGGCACCACCATCCCGGTCGGGTCGCTCCGCTTCCTGGTCCGGTCGACCCCCGGTCATTCCCCCGACTCGGTCTGTCTGATCGGTGAGGGGGTCGCGGTGGTGGGGGACGTGCTCTTCGCCGGGAGTGTGGGAAGGACCGATCTGCCCGGAGGCGACTGGGACACCCTGATGGACTCCATCCGCGAGGTACTGCTGCCGCTGCCGGACGAGACCGTGGTCTATCCGGGCCACGGGCCGGCCTCCACCATCGGTCAGGAACGGCGGACCAACCCTTTCGTGGTCCCCCTGACGCGCTGAATCCCGACTCGGTCCGACCGCCGGCCGGGTGGACCGTCAACCCGCCGGGACTGTCGGCGGGCGACGGGTCTCGCCCACCGCCACGACCGCGACCCCCAGCAGGACCATCCCCGCCCCCAGCAGGGAGAGCGGACCGGGCAGCTCTCCTAACACCCACCAGGCCAGCAGACCGGCCCCGATCGGCTCCAGCAGAGCGATGACCGCGGTCAGGGTGGCCGAGAGGAAACCGAGGGCCCAGTTGTACGAGGTGTGGCCGATCACCTGAGGGAGCAGGATGATCAGGGCCAGGTAGAGCCAGGTCCGACTGCTGAAACCGGTCACCGGGGACCCGGTGAAGGCGACCGCGACCAGCGCCGCCAGAGCAGCCCCGCCGTAGACCACCGAGACATAGGTCACGGTATCGAGGCGGCGGCGCAGACGGCGTCCCGAGACCAGGTAGACGGCCATGCAGACCGCCCCGGCCAGGGCCAGGACGTCCCCCAGCAGCATGGTGGGATCGAACCGACCGCTCCCGGCCCCGCTGTCCCCGAAGGCGATCACCGCGCCTCCCGCTATCGCTACGCCGATCCCCATCCAGACCACCCGGCCGGGTCGCTCGCCCAGGAAGCGCGAGGAGCCGACCGCCGCCCAGATGGGGGTGGTGGTCACCAGCACCACGCTGGAGACCACAGTGGTGTACTCGAGGGAGAGGATCCAGGTGATGAAGTGCAGGGCGAGGGCCAGGGCGGCGAAGGCCGCCGGCCGCCCCTCTCCCCGCTCCAGTGCCCGCCAGGGCAGGGCCCCCCGGCGCAGGACGGCCACCAGGGTGAAGAGGATCGCCCCGCCGGCCAGCCGGTAGAAGGTCACGCTGAGCGTCGGCACGGCGGCCAGACGGATGAGGATAGAGGAGGTGCTGACCGCCAGGATCCCGGCGGTCAGGACCGGGACGGCCAGACGGCGGGGATCGGGAGACATGATGTCCCGAGCGCTCCGCGCCCGGTCAGGTGGGACAGCCGAGCATGTAGAACACTCCCCAGACACCCGGGCCGCCGTGGGTGCCCACCGCCGGGCCGACCTGGGAGGTGACCATCTCGAGCGGACGGTAACGCCGGGTGAACTCCTCGGTGACCCGCTCGGCCATCTCCAGGTTGCCGCCGTGGAGAGCCACCCCGATCACCGGAGCGGCCTCGGGGATCTCGTCGTCGAGGCGGTCGAAGATGAACTTCATGGCCCGCTCGTTGCCCCGAGCCCGGTGGACCGCCTCCAGCACCCCTTCGTGGATGGTCAATACCGGCCGCACGCCCAGGGCCTTGCCCACCGCCCCCTGGAGCTTGCTGATCCGCCCGCCCCGGATGAGGTGTTCTAGGGTCTCCAGCATGAAGTAGCCACGGGAATGCTGTTTGAACTCCTCGAGCTGCCAGAGGAGTTCCTTCACCCCTTTGCCCTCCCGGGCGCAGCGGGCCAGGTGGACCCCCATCGCTCCCAGCGGGCCGGCCAGGGTCCCCGAATCGACCACGTGGATACGCTCCGGATCGATGTCCCGGGCCGCCTGGACCGCTCCGCCGTAGGTGCCGCTGAAGTTGGCCGAGACGTGGATGGAGATGACCTGGTCGAAGAGACCGAGGGCGCTCTCGTAGGCGGTGTGGAAGTCGGCCGGGGCCGGCATGCTCGTCTTGGGATGGGCCGGATGGGTCCGGAGCAGTTCGTAGAAGCGATCGAAACCGATGTCGTACTGGTCCCGGTAGACCTCGTCCCCGAAGGCGACCAGGCAGGGCACCACCGTGACCCCCGCCTCCTCGGCCTGCTCCAGGGTCAGGTCGCAGGTGGAATCCATGACGATGGCCACGGTCTGCTCGGCGTGGATCCGGACCGCCACCGGCCGTCGGGCGGCCATGGCCTCGGTCTGGGCCTGCATGTCCTCAGCCTTGAATTCCAGCACGGTGCCCACGGAGTCCAGCAGATCCGAGAGCGCGTCGGGGTCGTTGGTGTGGATGTGGATCTTGAGCAGTTCGCTGTCCCCGCCGACGATCAGGGAGTCGCCGAAGCCCTTGATCCGGGCGCGCAGTTCTTCGGGCGCCCCGCTCACCTGCTCGACCAGGGCCTGAGTGCAGTAGCGGTAGGCCAGGTCCCGCGTCTCGTGGGCCAGTTCGGCGGCCGCCCCTTCGATCTCACTGACCGATTCGGCCCGCTCCGGGTGGACGTTGCCGGTCCGCAGGAACTCGTTGATGCCTTCCAGCATGTGCACGAAACCCTGGGCGCCCGCATCCACCACGTTGTGCTCGCGCAGCAGGGCCATCTGCTCCTTGGTCTGTTCCAGGGCGTGCCGGGCCCGCTCCAGGGCCCCTTCCAGGATGTCGCCCAGATCCTTCATCTCCTGCGAGAGGGCCGCGACCGCCCGCGACCACTCCCGCATGACGGTCAGGATCGTCCCTTCCACCGGCTCCGAGATCGCCTCGTACGCCCGCCGGACCGCCTCTTCGCAGGCTGCGGCCAGTTCGGACCGGTGGAGTCGCCGCGCCCCTTCGCCGATCCCCTCCAGGAAACCGCGGGTGAACTGGGCCAGGATGAAGCCGGAGTTGCCCCGGGCCCCCACCAGCACGGCCCGGCCCAGGGCCTCCCGGACCTCGTGCAGGGTCGGGCGGTCGAGATGGGCGATCCCATCGGCGGCATAGGCGAGGGTCGCCGCCATGTTCGTCCCGGTGTCCCCGTCGGGGACCGGGAAGACGTTAATCGCGTTCAGGTGTTCGCGGCGGGCGTTGACCGAGTTCGCGGCGGCGATGAAGGTACGCTGGAGCCGCGTCCCATCCAGATAACGTATGGCCATTGGCGCAGATTGCATCCCTGACTTGTCACCTGTCAAGGTTCGGGTTGTGACTACTGGAACGTTATCTTATCCCAGCTTGGATGTCACCCGATCGGCCATCCACCCCGGGATGAGGTGACGTCTGGCCCCAGGGGGCGAAGAGGGGGTCGGAAGGGCTCAGACCGTCTTTTGGAGCCGGGCCAGAGCGATCCGGGCTGGGACGAACCCCGGGTCCTCCTCGAGTGCCCGAACATAGTCTCGAACCGCCTCACCCGGCCGACCCAGTCGTTCGTGGGCCTGCCCCAGATTGAAATGGGGATAGCAGTAGGACTCGTACCGGGGCGCGGCCAACGCCCGCTCGAGCCAGTCCACGGCTTCCTCGACCCGCCCCAGTTCGATCAGGTAGGCCCCGATGTCGTTGTAGGGATTGCCCAGGGTCGGGTCGAGCCGGAGCGCCTTCCGGCACTCCGCCATCGCCCGCTCCAAGTCTCCCTGAAACGAATATGCCCAGCCCAGGAAGGTATGGGCTTCGGCGGTCGGTGCCAGTTCGAGGGAGCGGTGGTAGTGATGGATGGCCCGGTGCACGTCACCCGCCCGGTGCAGGCGGAGGGCCACTCCCAACAGGCGCAGGGCTTCCTTATAATGTTGCTGGTTCGGGCGCGTCACGCTCCTAAGGTAGTCTTCGGCACCGACGTGCCGGTGGACGCGACCGGTCGCGAGCCGGTCGGACCCGAGGCTTCGCGACGGGCCGGGCTGGTCGAGCGGGCGCCCGCTCGCTACTCTTTCCCTATGAGCGCCGAGTCCAACGACCCCCGCGGCAGCCGCCCCGAGCCCCCCACCCCGGGCCAGCGTCTCACTGCCTGGTGCGCCCGCGGCCTCATCCGCGGACTGGGCAGGAGTCTGCGCTGGTCGACCCGGGGGGAGGAGCACCTGGCCGCCGCCCGCCGGGCCACCCCCTCTGGACGGGTGGTCTTCGCCTTCTGGCACGGGGACCAGTTCCCCCTTGTCTACACCTGGCGGGCCCGGGATGTGGTCATCATGACCAGCCTGAGTCGGGACGGCACCCTGCAGAGCCTCATCCTGGGCGGGCTGGGTTATCATATCGTCCGCGGCTCTTCTTCTCGCGGCGCGGTACGAGGGTTGGTGGGGATGATCCGGGCGACCGGGGAAGGGCGGGACGCCGCTTTCGCCGTGGACGGTCCCCGCGGCCCCTACCACGAGGTGAAACCGGGCGCCCTCTTCCTGGCCCGCCGCACCGGCCTGCCGGTGGTCCCGCTCACCAGCCGGGTTGCCCGGGCCCGCATCTTCACGGATGCCTGGGACCGTTACGTGCTCCCCCACCCCTTCAGTCCGGCCGTGGTCGCATACGGGGAACATCTGAGGGTGCCCGAAGAAGCCGACGAGGCGGCGCTGGAAGGATCGAGCCGTGAACTGGGCGAGCGGCTCGCACGGCTGGACGAAGAGGCGCGGGCAGCCCTCAACGTCCCGGTCCGGGAGTCCCCAGGTCGAGGGTGAGTCCAACCGTCCAGCGGAATCCGGCCCAGCTGACCCGGCTCTCGGGCGCGGGTTCGGAGGGCGGCGGAGGCGGTACCGGCGGCAGGGCCGGGGAGGGATGCG
>CAYUVJ010000030.1:0-12958 GCA_964447955.1 uncultured Gemmatimonadota bacterium | reverse complement strand
TGGTGGCCTGCAGGTAGATGACCAGGTCGGGACGCGAAATCTCCGGCTCGATCAGGTCGACCAGCTTCTCGTAGAGGGCCAGCTCTTTGTCGTCCAGGGTCAGATAGGCGAAGATCTTGTCCTTGGCGAACAGGTAGTCGGCGATGACCAGATCGTGGAAGAGGTCCTGCTGGGTGAACTCCTGTTGCTGCATGTAGCGGGAGAGGGTGAAGAAGAGCTGGGTCTTGAAGGCGTACCGCTTGGGGTCCTTGTAAAAGTCGTCCAGGAAGGGATTCTCATCGGGCCGCTCGAGCACCAGCCGGGCGCCCAGCCGCCGTCCCAGCAGGGTTGCCAGGCTGGTCTTGCCCACCCCGATGGGGCCCTCGATGGCGATGTAGCGTGCTTCCTTCAAGCCGAGGCTCCTGGAGTGGGGGGACCTTGCCGGACAGGGTGCAACCTACCCCCTCCCGGTGCGGGTTTCAAGCGGATGCGGGGGCTGGGTTCCAGTAACGCAGACCGGCCTGAGGACGCCTCAGTTCGGTCGCCAGATCCTCCAGCCAACTCCCTCCGGCCGGGTCGAGCCGGGCGGCGTTGACCACCAGGACCGGGGACCGGGCGTAGTGGAGGAAGAAGTAGTTATAGGCCTCGACCAGCGCCACCAGGTACTCCCGGGACATCCGCCCTTCGGCCCCCTCCCGTCGGACCAGCCGCTCGTGCAGGGTGTCGGCCCCAGCCTGCAGATAGACCACCAGGTCGGGACGCGGAACCCCCTCTTCCATCAGACCGGCCAGTTTCTCGTAGAGGGCCAGTTCCCGATCGTCGAGGGTCAGGGAGGCGTAGATACGGTCCTTGGCGAACAGATAGTCGGTCACGGTCAGGTCGTGGAAGAGGTCCCCCTGGAGCAGGTCCTCCTGTTGCATGTAACGGGAGAGGGTCAGGAAGAGCTGGGTCTTGAAGGCCCAGCGTTCCGGATCCCGATAGAAGTCGGCCAGGAAGGGATTCTCCCCCGCCCGGTCGAGTACGGCCCGGGCGTTGAGGCGGCGGGCCAGAGCCGCGGCCACCGTCGTCTTGCCGCTGCCCGGCGGTCCCTCGATGACCAGCAGGTCCACCGCCCGGGTATCCCCGCGCACCTCGATCTCACTGCGGACCGGTCGGCGCAGACTCACGCCGACGCCCCGTCCGAGGCGGATCCGGCCGGTGCCGGTCCGCCCAGCGACCGCCCGCGTCCCGGCACGAACCGGCCCAGTGAGGTCACCTGCTCGATTTCCGGCAGGGCTGCCCGGGCCGCCTGTAAGAGGATGTGCACCCGACCCAGACCGGGGACCTCCAGGTCGGGATCGAGTTCGGCCAGCGGGACCAGCACGAAGAGCCGCTCGGCCAGGGCCGGATGTGGCACTTGGAGTCCCTCCCGGACCACCACCCGGTCTCCATACACCAACAGGTCGATATCCAGTTCGCGGGGACCGAAGCGTTCGCGGGGCTGCCGTCCGGCCGCGGCCTCGGCCGCCTGACAGGCGGCCAGTACCCCCTCCGGGTCGAGCCGGGTACGGAATCGGCCTACGGCGTTGACGAAAGGGGGTTGCTCGGTGACGTACTTGGGGCGGCTGTGGTAGAGGTCGGAGAAGGACTCAGGTTCCAGGCCGGCCGCCTCCAGCGCGGCCACCCCGGTGCGCAGCGCGGCCACCCGGTTGCCGAGGTTGGAGCCCAGTCCCAGCCAGACGGTCACCCAGCCGTCGGACCCCCCGGTCTCCCGACTCACGAACGTCCTCTCCGTCCACCCGGGCCCGGGGGTTCGGGATAACGCCGGCGGCGCACTTCGACCTCGTAACCGGGCTCGCCCCCGCCCGGGAGCGGCGCTTCGGGCTTGCGCAGCCGCACCACCACCTCGGTGACCGGACCGAGCCGGAGCAGCCGTTCGGCGATCCGGCCGGCCAGCGTCTCCACCAGCTCGACCGACCGGCCTTCCACGATCTCCTGGACCAGCTCGGGTACCGTCCGCACGTCTACGGTCAGGGTCAGGTCGTCGGTACGCACAGCCGGTTCCAGGTCGAGTCCCAGCTCCACGTCCACCTCGAACCGCTGGGGCTGTTCCCGTTCCTCGGGGAGTACTCCATGCCGGCCCTGGAAGGCCAGGTCCCGGAGCCGGATCCAGTCGGTCATCGAGAGCCCCTCGACCGGACCATCATCGGCCGCCCAGCCGTTCCAGCCGGCGCACCACTTCGAGCAGGCGCTCCTCGGGCTCGGTCAGGGCGAAACGGACGTAGCCGGTGCCCCACTCCCCGTAGGCGCTCCCCTGGCTGAGGGCTACATGGGCCTCTTCGAGCAGCCGGCCGCACCAGGCGGCGTCGGGGCCGGCCTCCGGCGGCAGTTCGGCCCAGAGATAGATGGTGGCCTGCGGCAGGCTGGCCCGCAGCCCCAGAGGTTCCAGGGCCTGCTTCAAGACATCCCGCCGGGCCTGGTAGCGGGCCGAGACCTGCGGGGCTATCTCGTCGGAGAGTTCCAGTGCCCGGGTGGCCGCCCGCTGGACCACCGCGAAGAGGCCGGAGTCGTAGAAGTTCTTGGCCCGGGCCAGGGCGTCGATGACCACCGGGTCCCCGACCGCGAAGGCACAGCGCCAGCCGGCCATGCTGAAAGTCTTGGACATGGAGTGGAACTCCACCACCCCGCTCCCTTCGGCCCCGCCCCGGGCCTCAGGGGCCTGCAGCAGGCTGAGCGGCCGGTAGCCGTCGAAACCGATATCGGCGTAGGCGTTGTCGTTGACCAGCACCGCCTCGCGCTCCCGAGCCCAACGCATCGCCTCGTCGAAAGCGTCCCGGTCGATGACCGCCGAGGTCGGGTTGTGCGGATAGTTCAGGATGACCAGGCGCAGTCGCCCCGCACCCGGTTCACGTCCGGCTTCCTCCAAGGCACCTTCCAGCAGGTCCCAGCGGGGAGCCCAGGCCTTTTCAGGATCGAGCGGAAGCGCCACCGGGCGGGTCCCGGCCAGCAGCAGAGCCGGCCGGTAGACCGGATAACCGGGATCGGGGACCACAGCCAGGTCGCCCGGATCGCACAGACCGATGGGCAGGTGACCAAGACCCTCCTTGCTCCCCAGCAGACCCAGGACCTGCCGGTCGGGATCGAGTTCGACCCCGAAGCGCCGCATCATATAGTCGGCCGCCGCCTGGCGGAATTCCGGCAGTCCCCGTCCCAGGGCATAGCCATGCAGTCCCGGGTCGTCCAAAGCCCGGTGGGCCGCTTCCACCACCCGCGGATCGGGGGGGAGGTCGGGGGAGCCGACCGAGAGGTTGATCACATCGTGCCCCTCCCGCCGCAGGGCGGCGGCCCGGGCGGCCAGTTCGGCCACCAGATAGGGGGGCAGGCCGGCCAGTCGCCGGCTGGTCATCGCAGGGCCTCCTCCAGTGAGGTGGCCGCGTCGGTGTCCGCGTCCCGGTACTTCACGATCACCGGGGTCTGCAGTCCCAGCCCGTGGACGGCCGCCCATTCGCCCTCGATGCGCCGGGTGCCGGGGATCACCACCGCCCCTTCGGGGATCTCCAGCGGGAGTTCCCGGGTGGGGCGCAGGACATTGCCCTTCACCACATCGAAGACCGGAGTGCTGCCGGTCAGGACCAATCCGGCCGCCAGCACCGCCCGCCGCCGCACGATGCAGCCCTCGTAGACCCCGCAGCCCCCGCCGACGACCACGTCGTCCTCCACGATGACCGGGCGGGCGCCGACCGGCTCCAGGACCCCACCCAACTGGGCGGCCGCCGAAAGGTGGACCCGCTTGCCCACCTGGGCACACGAACCGACCAGGGCATGGGAGTCGACCAGGGTCCCCTCGTCCACCCAGGCTCCCACATTGACATAGCAGGGGGGCATCAGAATGACCCCCTCCCCCAGGAAAGCGCCGGCCCGTACCGCCGAGCCGCCCGGGACCAGTCGGATCCCCTGTTCGGGGAACCCGGCCGCCGGACGGACCGGCAGGGTATCCTTGTCGCTGTAGCGGACGGGCTCGTGTCCGGCCACGGCATCGGGACCCAGCCCGACCACCTGGCCCGCCCGGAAGCCGACCAGGATGCCCTTCTTCACCCAGGCATTGACCGTCCAGCGGTGGCCCTGGGGTTCGGCTGCCCGGACGACACCGTTCTCGAGAGCCTCCCGCAGTCGGGTGAAGGCCGAGAGCACTTCCCCGGTGTCCACCTCGGGGTCGTCGAGACCCCGGTCGTGGGCCCTCTCAAGGGTGGTGCGGAGCCACTGCAGGTCACCGCTCGCGAAGTCCTGTTCCACGCTTTCCTCCTCGCCGGGCCGCACCGTCGCGGTCCCGGGTCCGGGTGTCAGACCTCGGCCGGTGGGATCCGTCCGAGGGTGGCCAGGGCGGTCCTAACCGCCTGGCGGGTCCGATCGGCGGCCGGGGTCAGGGGAAGCCGTACGCCCCCGCCGGCCAGCCCCAGCAGCTCCGTTGCCGCCTTGATGGGGATCGGATTGGTCTCGGTGAACTGGGCGATGAAGAGCGGACGCAGCCGGTAATGCAGTTCCCGGGCCTGGTCGAAACGGCCGGCCAGGCCGGACGCGACCAGATCATGGACCAGGTCGGGGACCGCGTTGGCCGCCACACTGACCACCCCGTCGGCTCCCAGGGCCAGCAGCGGCAGGGTCAGGTCGTCGTCGCCGGAGAGCACGGCGAAACCCTCCGGCCGTCCGGCCAGGACCGCCGCCACCTGGTCCAATCGACCGCTGGCCTCCTTGACCCCGACGATGCCGGGATGGTCGGCCAGGGTGAGCTGGGTGGCGGCCTCGATGTTGGAACCGGTCCGACCCGGTACGTTGTAGAGCACAACCGGTACCGGACTGGCCTCGGCCACCGCCTCGAAGTGCCGGCGGAAACCCTCCTGGGGAGGCTTGTTGTAATAGGGTCCCACGACCAGCACCAGGTCGGCCCCCTCGCCGGCAGCCATCCGGCAGTTCTCGATGGTGGTGCGGGTATCGTTGGTCCCGGCCCCGGCCATCACCGGGGTCCTCTCGGCCGCCTTGCGGACGATCTTCAGCACCCGGCGCTTCTCGCCTTCGTCCAACGTGACCGCCTCGCCGGTGGTGCCCAGCGGCACCAGCACGTCGGTCCCCCCCGCCTGCTGGTGGGCCACCAGCCGTTCCAGGGCGGCCTCGTCCAGCTTCCCTTCAGCGGTGAAGGGGGTGACCAGCGCCGTCATCGATCCCTGGAGGCGCCCCTGGTCCGGACCTCCGCCTTTCGCTGCTCCGCTCATCCCGCCTCTCCTCCTTCCCGGCGCTGCCGGGCCCGAGCGACCAGGTCGCGCATCACGTCGTCCATGGTGAAGATGCCGCTCCGGCCGACCAGCCAGGCCGCCGCCTGCAGAGCCCCCTCGGCGAAGGCCCCCCGGTCCCGGGCACTGTGCCCGAACTCCAGCCGCTCGTAGAGGCCGTCGAAGCCCACCGTGTGGCGCCCCGGCTCCCGCCCGGCCCGCACCGCCGCCACACTCAGCTGGTTGGGGGCGATCCGTCCCTGCCCGGCCCCGACCTGCAGCAGGTCCTTCTCGGGCAGGCGGTCGAGCAGGATCTCGCCCAGACGCAGGGCGGTGCCGCTGGGGGCGTCGGCTTTGGCCGCATGGTGGTGCTCGATGATGAAGGGGTCGTAGCCGCCGGCGGCCTCGAAGAGGTCAGCGGCCTGTTCGAGCAGGTGGAAGAGCACGTTCATCCCGAAGGAGAAGTTCGGGGCATGCAGCAGGGTCCCCTCGCCGTTGAGAACCAGGGATTCCACCTCGGGCCAGGCGTTGGGCCAGCCGGTGGTCCCTTCGACCAGCGGCAGTCCGAGCTCCACCGCCCGGCGTACGTTCTCCACCACGGTGGCAGCTCCGGAGAAGTCGATGCCCACGTCGGCCCCCCTCAGCTCTCCCCTCCGGCGGGGGCGTCCCGAGCGCAGGTCGTCGCCCCGGAAGACGGCGGTCACGTTCACCCCGCGCTCACGGGCTACGGCCTGGAGACGACGGGACATCGCGCCGCCACCGAAGATGCATATCCGGGGGATCTCACCACTGGGGCTCATGCACCACTCCTGGCTCGAAGGAATCGTATGTGCTGAAGGAAGGCGGCACTCCGGAGGGTGTCAAGGACTCTGCGGCGGCGCCGCAGCCTCCCCCCGTACCCGGCGATAGGTCAGGAAGAGTTCCTCGGGACGCGCCTCCAGCCCCACCAGTTCGAACTCGGGGGGAACCGGGAAAGGCTCGGGAGCATCGGCCGGTGTGGGGGCCTCCTCCCCGCCCAGCAGCCAGGGGGTGATGGTCAGGTGGAACTCGTCCACCACGTCGGCTCCGAAAAAGGCGCCGGCCAGTCTCCCGCCCCCCTCCACCAGCACGTTCGGCATCCCCTCGGCGGCCAGACGGTCCACTAGGGCCGCCACGTCGACTCCGTCCCGTCCGACCCGCCAGACCTCCACCCCACCGGAGGGCTCGGGGGCCCCCTCCACGGTGACCACCAGGTGCCGGCCCGGCGTACGCCAGATGCGTCCTTCCGGGACGTCCCCGGAGCGGGTGACCACGGCCACCGCCGGGTGCGACGGACGCCCTTCCTCCTCCCGGCGACGCACCTGCTCGGGGTCCTTGAGTTCCATCGGGGGATCTTCAGCCCGGACCGTGCCCGCCCCCAGGACGATGACGTCGGCCCAGGCCCGATGAGCCTCCATCCGGACGATGTCCTCGTCGGTCCCCAGCCGGAGCTTGCGCCGGTCGGCGGGCGCGATGCGCCCGTCCAGACTGGTGGCCATGTTGACACGCACAGGCATAGGCCGAAGTCTAGCCGGGTCGGTCGAACACCCACAACGGGGAAGCCGGGAGCGCTTACTCCCGGCGCGCGGACTTCACCGCGATGCGCTCGCCATCTCCGCTTCAACCCGGTCCAGGAAGGCGGCGGTCTCCTCCAGGGCATCAGGGGAATCGAGGGGCTCCCCCCGCAGCCAGGCCCGCTCGACCTCGGGATAGTTCCCGATCCGGCCGGCGGGGCGGACCCCCTCCTCGGCCAGGCCGGTCCGCAGGATCTCTTCCGTCTCGGGGTCCCTGACCCGGTTCAGCACCACACTCAGTCCCCGGATCCGCGCCTTCCGGTAGAGGGATTCGGCAATCGTCACCAGTCCAGGGTTGCACAGATGGGCGGTGGCGGGACGGACCCCCGACCGGACGGCGGCCACCATCCGCTGCATCTCCCCGGCCAGCCGGATGGCGGTGGAGGAAGGGTCGACCACCAGCAGACCCCAGTCGAGCCCGGTGATCACCCCACGCACCGAGTCCTCCATGCCGGCCTTGAAGTCGACCAGCATCACCGGCTGGGGGTCCTCCGGCACCCGCACCTCCAGGTCCCGGGCGATCTTGGCTACCGGGCCGTCACACCCCGCCCCCGCTCCCAGCCGACCCATCTTCCCCCCGGCCAGATAGACGATCCCGTCCGGGGTGAGGGCCCGGAAGGGATCCGGTATCTCATCCAGCCGCAGAATGTGACCTTCGAGGAGGGTGGGATCATCGACGGGACAGGTCACCCGCCCTCCCGAGAAGACCAGACCACCGAAGAGGTCGGTCAGGGATTCGGGTTCGCCCTCCACCCCGAGTACGGCCGGCATACCCAGATTGGTCGAGTCCGCGTCCAGGATGACCACCGGGTATCCCCGATGGCACAGGGCCCGGGCGGTGAGGATGGTGAGGGTGCTCTTGCCGCTTCCCCCGCGGCCGAAGACGCCGATGCGCCGGCCGGCCAGGGGCAACCGTCGGGTCGCCATGTTGACACCTCTCTGACTCCTGGACGGGTGGCGGAGCCGGTTCTCGTCGTTCAATCTGGCGAATGGCCACCGCAGCGGCAAGTCAAACCCGGACCAATTTTATCGGATTTTATGCACCCTACGAACCGGTTCGTGGCTTATAACGAATCGAAGACCGACGGTGCGACCAGCGCCGATACAACTCCCGCAGGGCAACCGCCGCCGGTGAGGCGACATCGGCTGTCACCGGCTCCCCCCTGACCATCCGGTGCACCACCTGGGGATCGAACGGGATCCGCCCCAGCACCTCAATCCCTTCCTCCCGGCCGAGAGCCTCCATTGCGTCCGCGGCCCCGGGGTGGATATCCGCCTTGTTGATGACCAGCTCGACGGGCAGGTCGAAGCGGCGGGCCAGTTCCAGGAGGCGCTCGAGGTCGTTTCGTCCCGTCTCCCCCGCCTCGGCCACGGCGATAATCCCGCTGGCCCCGGAGACCGCGCTGATGACCGGACAGCCGATGCCCGGCGGTCCATCGGTCAGCAGCAGCCCATAACCGTTCGCCTCGGCCCATCGGCGGGCCTGGTCCCGGACACGGGCTACCAGTTTCCCCGAGTTCTCTCCCCCGGGGAGGAGGGCGGCGTGGAAAAGAGGACCGAACCGCGACTCGGACCGGAACCAGCTCCCCGATCGCTGCGGCACCATCTCCACCGCCCCGGTCGGGCAGGCCTCCAGACAGGCCCCGCACCCCTCGCAGAGGATCGGATCGAAACGGGGCAGCGGTCCTCGTCCGGTACGGTCATCCGCCATGGCCGCCGCCTCGAACCGGCAGACCTCCACGCAGCGGCCACAGCCGGTACAGCTTTCCGGGTCGATGACGGGCAGGGAGGCCCCCACGAAGACATGTTCGTCCCGTCGGTGGGATCGGCTCAGCAGTTCCAGGTTCGCGGCATCCACGTCGGCGTCCACGACGACCTGGTTCCGGGCGCCGTCGAACTCGCCGGACAGATGGGCCCAGGCCGCACAGACGGTGGTCTTGCCGCTGCCCCCCTTACCGCTCAGGAAGACGTATTCCTCAACGGACATGGGCCGCCTGCTCCCGCTCAATCCGCGTCCACATCCTCCGCAGCTCAGGGATGAGCGCGGGCACGATCTCGGTGAGGAGTTTCCCCCGGGCCAGCCCCTCGGCGATCTCGCGGCGGAAGGGAATGGTCAGAAGCACCGGGAGGCCGCTTTGGTGGCAGAAACGTTCCACCTCTCCGTCACCGATACCCGCCCGGTTCAGCACGATCCCCGCCGGCAGACCGAGGGCTCGCACGACCTCGACCATGAGCCGCAGGTCGTGGAGTCCGAAGGGAGTGGGTTCGGTCACCAGCAGGGCATAGTCGGCTCCCCGGAGCGTGGCCACGACGGGACAGGCGGTCCCCGGCGGAGCATCCAGGATCACCGGGCGGTCTTCGTCCCCGTACTCCTTCAGCAGGGTCCTGATCACCGGCACGGCCAGCGGTTCGCCCACCTCCAGTCGTCCCTGGGCGAACCCGAGGCCCTCCCCGGCCGGACCCGACTCGAGGAGTCCGATACGCCGGGGGACCTCGGTGATCGCTTCCTGCGGACATACCCGGGCGCAGGTGCCGCAGCCGTGACAGAGGGTGGGGAAGACGAGCACCCGGTCGGGGACGATCGCCAGAGCATTGAACCGGCAGACCTCGGCACAGCGGCCACAGCCGTCGCAACGGTCCAGGTCGATCACGGGATGGAGCAGTGTCACCGGCCGTCGCCGGCGCAGGTCGGGGCGGAGGAAGATATGGGCATCGGGGGCCTCCACGTCGCAGTCCAGGAGGAGAGGTCCGACCATGGGGGTGCGTCCGGAGGAATCTCGGGTGAGGACCCGGGCCAGCGCGGTGGCCACCGTGGTCTTCCCGGTGCCACCTTTGCCGCTGGCCACGGCGACCCGCATCAGGCCTTTCGCTCCCATTCCTCCAGCCAGGCGGCCAGCACGTGGTCGACCGTGGCCGTGCCCTCGGCCGGGAGGGATTGACAGGCGATGGCGGCCTCGGCGAGGACCTCAGCCGCCTTCGGGCCCAATTGGGGCCCGATGACCAGGTCCACCTGCTGATCGATGAGGCAGCGGGCGGCGGCGATGCCGGCGCCGTGCGCCTCCTGGCGGGCCGGATTAGCGACGAACGACCAGTCTCCACGGGTGGTGTCGAAGACGGCGAAATAGGAACAGCGCCCGAACCGGTCGTCGGGCGGCTGGTCGCTCCCCGCTCCGGTGGCCGGGATGGCGATCCGCAGTGGCTCGCGCTCCGGAGTTCTCACGGCTCGAACCGGCGCCGGAGACCCCGGCCACCACCCCGACCTTCTCCCTGGCCCTCCCCCGGCCCGCTCTGCTGACCGTGGCCGTGCTCGATGCTCTCACGGCACGGGTCGGCGCCGGTCCGTTCCCCCGTCAGATAGGCCATCACCGCTTCTTCTACGGTCCCGCCCGCACCGGTCACCGGTTCGATCCCGTATTCCCGGAAGAAGCCGATAGCCCGCCCGCCCATGCCCCCGGAGATGAGCACCTCGGCCCCCTGCCCCCGGATGAACGCCGGGACCTGACCCGGACGGTGCTGTCCGTAGAAAGGGTTATCCACGACCTCGAACTCCGCCGGGTTGTCGTCCCGGATTTCCATGATGATGAAGCAGGGACAGCGCCCGAAGTGAACACTCACGGGACGGTTCAGTCCGGTCCCTTCTTCCGCTGCAATGGCGATACGCATGAGTGTCTCACTCCTGTTACCGGGTACGGATCGGTCCTCTCCTCACTCGGTGGTCTCCTCGCTCTTTCCCCGGCGACCTATCCCCCACATCCCGCGTCCCAAGCGACCCCGTCCGAATCCTCCCACTCCGGCCCGGCGCCGGCGCCCCAGTCCGATGAAACCGGGTTTCGCTGAGTCTTCGCAATCGCCCGCTCCCCGGCCTGTCCTCGAGCCTTTTCCTTCCGGCCCGCTACCGTCTCTGGCTGGCATGATCGACCTCCTTGTCGTTCCTCAGTATGGATCAGCCCCCGTCTTCCAGCTCGGTGATCGGTTTCCGGGAGCACACACAACCTTATGATAACATGACTATAGACATTATGTCAATAGTAGGTCCTCCACATCCCCCCGTAGGTCCCCCGGTTCTCCGAACACTCTGGCGGTGTGTCCTACTCACGGCGCAGGGTGGTCATGGGGTCGGTGCGGGCCGCCCGGCGGGCGGGGAGCCAGCTGGCCAGCAGGGCTGCGCCGGCCAGGACCAGTATCCCGCCCAGGAAGGCGACCGGGTCGAAGAGCGGAACCCCGTGGACCAGGCCGGCCAGCAGCCGACTCAGGGCGAAGGCCGCCACCAGGCCGATGCCCAGGCCCAGCCCCACCAGGCGCAGCCCCTCCCCCATGAATTGGGCCACCACCCGGCCGGCATCGGCCCCCAGGGCCATCCGGATGCCGACCTCCCTCCCCCGCTGGGCCACCGCGTAGCTGAGCACTCCGTAGAGCCCTACCCCGGCCAGCAACAGGGCCAGCCCGGCGAAGAGCGACATGAGGGTCATGTTGAACCGGCGCGGGGCCAGCGAGTCGTGCAGGACCTCCCGCAGGGTGCGGATGTGGGTGACCGGCTGGAGCGGGTCGACCTCCATCACCGCCCGCCGGAGTGACGCGGTGAGCGCCTCGGGACGCCCCTCCACATCGACGACCAGGGAGAAGAAGGGCCAGGGTTCCTGCCAGAAGGGTTGGTAGATCTCCGAGCGGGGACTTCCGTCCAGGCCGTCGTGGAGGGTGTTGCCCACCACCCCCACGATGGTGACCCAGTAGAAGTCCTCGGAGGTCGTGTCACCGTTCCAGGAGATGTTCCGGCCGACCGGGTCCTCCCCGGGGAAGAAAGCCTCGGCGAAGGCCTGGCTGACCACGGCCACCGGCTGGCTCCCCTCCCGGTCCTGGGGGGTGAAGGTCCGGCCCCGCAGCAGGGGCAGGCCGATGGTCTCGAAGTAGCCGGCCGTAGCCGCCTGGTAGCCGGCCACCGGTTCGGCTCCCGGTTCCACCGGCTGGCCTTCGATGATGAAGGAGAGGTCGGCCCCGACCCCCTGGGATATGGGCAGGCTGAGCACCCCGGCGGCCGAACGGACCCCGGGCAGGGCCCCGACGCGGTCCAGGACCTCGCCGTAGAACTGCCACAGATGTTCGTTCTCGGGGTACTTGTTGGCCGGGACGAAGATGCGGGCGGTCAGCACATCGCGGGCGGAGAAGCCCGGGTCGGTGGTGCCCACCGCCGCCAGGGTCCGGATCATCAGTCCGGCCCCCACCAGCAGGACGAGCGAGACGGCGACCTCAGCCACGATGAGTCCGCGCCGCAGCCGGACCCCACCGGTCCCTTCGGAATGCCGCCCGTTCCCCTCCCGCAGGACCCCGGCCGGGGCAGCATTCCCCACCTGGAGCAGCGGGGCGAGTCCGAACAGGACCCCCGAGGCCACCGCCACCAACAGGGTGAAGAAGAGCACCGGGGCGTCCACCCCCACCCCCGCCGCCCGGGGGAGTTCGGCAGCGGCCAGGGCGACCAGGGCCTCGGTCCCCCAGAGGGCCAGCACCAGTCCGACCCCCCCACCCAGCAGACCGAGCAGGACGCTCTCGGTCAGCAGCTGGCGGGCCAGCCGGCCCCGGTCGGCCCCCAGGGCCCGGCGGACGGCGATCTCCCGCTCCCGTCCGCGGGCTCTCACCAGCAGCAGGTTGGCCACGTTGGCGCAGGCGATGAGCAGGACGAACCCGACCGCGGCGAAGAGCATGACCAGGGCCGGCCGGACCTCCCCGACCATCGCCTCGTGCAGGGGGGCGAGGTCGAAGCCCTCGCCGAGGTTGGTGTCGGGATACTCGGCGGCCAGGGAGGCCGTGACGGCGTCCCCCTCCTGCCGGGCCGTCCCCAGTCCGACCCCGGACCGGAGCCGGCCCACCGCGTTGAAGTAGTCGGCCCCGCGGACTTCCTCCACGCTGGCCCCGAAGTCGAAGGGGGGGTCGGGGGCCCGCAGCCGGGCGGAGAACCAGAGTTCGGAACCGGCCGGCACATCGAAGGCCGCCGGCATGACCCCGACCACGGTGTAGGCTACGTCGTTCAGTTCCAGGGTCCGGCTAAGCACCCCGGGATCGCCGCCGTAGAGCGTCTGCCAGAGCCCGTGGGAGAGGACCACCGCCGGGTC
Organism: uncultured Gemmatimonadota bacterium; assembly: GCA_964447955.1. Lineage (GTDB taxonomy): Bacteria > Blakebacterota > Blakebacteria > Blakebacterales > CAYUVJ01 > CAYUVJ01. The sequence continues at coordinate 40 of CAYUVJ010000030.1, read as the reverse complement.
TCCGCCGGGTGGGTCGGTCTCGGGGGCGAGCACCCGTCCG